>DATBWB010000052.1 GCA_036514995.1 Candidatus Acidiferrales bacterium | reverse complement strand
TACCCTGCAAGGCCAGCGCGCTCGGAGCATAGGCCTTCGGGCCGTTCAAATCCACATCGAAGGCGTCATCCAAACGCATCCGATCACCGTCAATGTGGATCAACTTCACATGGTTATCGCCCTTCAGCACGGTCTTGCCGGCTTCTATGAAATAGTTGGAAACGAACAGCAGCTTTCCGTCTTGGCTCAGGCGTATGTAGTGTGGTCCCTGCCCGGTGACTACTTCTGTCACCAATTGAGGACGGGTTGGGTCGGAGATATCGTATTGCACAACCTTGTTCAAGCCGTAGAGCGCTTCAAACATCCACCGGCCATCGGCACTGATCTCCATGATCGAGGGCATGGAATCGTTCTTGTCTCCATCGAAATCCAGGACTTGCTGCGCTTGGGGAGGATTGTGGCCAGCATCCACAAGCCAGAGGGTGCCGTCCACGAAGCAAGAGACCAATGCCTTTTTGGTTCCCGGCAGAAACTTCGTGATCCAAGGCCCCTGGCCGACGCGCAGAGTGTGACGAATACGCATCGCGTTTAGATCCCAGATCCGCACCGTATCGCGCATGCTGGGCGCACCTTCGATCAAGGTGTGGGGAATCACAAAGTCTGTGGTGATCAGGAGATTGGCTGCCGGATTGACGTCAAAATCGTGGACGTTGATCTCACGGTCAGGCGGATCGGAATCGCCCTTGGCAATCAGCTCCAACTGTTGATCGAATAACACCATGCCGCCCGGGGAAGCCGCGTGATGATCTCCCATCATGCTGACCAGCACGCCGCGACCCGGCAAGGGCTTGACCTCGTCGGCAACGCCCAGACCCACAGACTGCGAATTGAAGATTTTTACCAGTTGAGGCCGTGCGGGATCCGCCTTGATGTCGAAAAAGAAGACCCGCCCCGAAAGTAACCCGCCGGCTACAATCGTCGCCCCGTCCGGACTGAGCCCGATGTGGTGCGGTTCGTTCCCCACCGAACCCACCGGAACCGTGTAAACCACCTTGCTGTAAGTTGGTGAACCGGGAACGATGTCCACTACCAGAAGCGCATCGGGCTGTGTGCGACTGTCGTGCCCCGCCCATACGTAGAGATAGGTCGGTTGACTTTGTGCGGCCCCGGGAAATGGGAATCCAATCGCTGCCAAGAAAAACACAACAACGCCCCACAATTGTCGTCGCGTCATCGCAACCCTCCCACGTCTAATTTATTGAACCGTTGACCTGACCGGAGAAATCAATTGCTGAAATCTTGCGGAGTCTAAGACTTGGATCGAATTTTGTCAATTCGATGTTGCCGTTTGAGCCGGAAAGGTGCCTTGTATCATTTTGGCGAAGTCCCTATGTTTGGGCGGAAAGCGGCAGGCGTCCCGAAGCTTCGGGATCAGTATTTGCGGAGGATGCCGATCACCCGACCCTGGATCTTGACGTCCCGGCCGGGGAGAACGATCGGCTCCATCTGGGCGTTGGCCGGTTGCAGGCGAATCTTCCCGGCGGGTTCGCGGAAAAAGCGCTTGAGAGTGGCTTCCTCGTTGCCCACCAGTGCCACAATAATTTCTCCGGTGTTGGCCGTCTCGCTCTGCTCGACCAGGACATAGTCGCCGTCCAGGATGTGGTCCTCGACCATCGAGTCGCCTTTGACCTGGAGGACAAAGACATTCTTCGAGCGGGTGAAGTCGCCCAGCGATATGGTTTCCGGTTGGGCAACGGCTTCGAGCGGCCGGCCAGCGGCGATGCGACCCATCAAGGGAAGCTCGGTCGTCAGGCGTTGCGCCACGCTCAGCTTGACCGATTGCGGCAGGGCGACGACTTCAATGGAACGGCTCTGGTTGTAGCCCCGGCGGATGAATCCCTTCTTCTCGAGGATCGAAATATGCTTGTGGACGGTGGCCAGCGAATTCAGCCGGAGCGATTTGCCAATCTCTTCGAAGCTCGGCGAATAGCCGTGCCGGTCAAGGAAGCTCACGAGATAGTCGAGCACCTGCTTTTGCCGCTTGGTCAGTGCCATGGCTTGCTCCACTTCGAGCGGTCTCGTAGCGCCGGCCTCCGGGCCGGCACTGATATCGAGCGACGCCCGATATTACCGCACCGGCTATCATAGGCGAATAAAAGGCGAATAGTCAAGAGGGATGGCAAAGGATGGCCCGCAATGGCCAGCCTCGAGAAACGAGCCTCAAGAAAAAGTGTGGATGGGCACACTCCTTTAGCGTCTTGCACATTATTAAATGAGAGCATTTCTCAGCTTCCCCAAGCGACTTGGTGCAAAGGGTCTTGGATGCTGCCCGGGCAACAGCATTTGCTCAAAAAACGCTGCCAGGACTTTTCGACACGGCATTCTTTTTTTGTGCTTACCCCTGGGGAACATTGTAAGTATCAAGGCTCCAACCGTCCGACTCGCGCTGCCCTTCGCGAATTCCCCCAATCAGTTAATCTTCGCGTCCTACAGTCGCCAAGCACGCCGGGCAACCGCCGCCCTAAAACCATGTTGATGCTGTTGAAAATCTGGCTTTGGCTGACTCCCGAGTGGAAAAAGACTTGGGTTTGGACGGCGTAACGGAATCGGTCCTCTACGCGGCCGGGGTCGGGACGCGGCCGGCCGGTTTGGATTGGGCACCCTGGCCGAGCCGCCACTGCTAGTGCCGTTCCAACTAATTAAGCACAATAGCGAGCTGGAGCGACATAATTAGTCATACGTGCTGAGTCCATGAAGAACTTAGCCCAAATTAGTTGGAACGGCACTGGTTTCGCCGAGCGGGATGGGCCGCAAAGGGAGAGGCGCCGGAGCTCGAGCCGTTCTCGGCGAGCGTTTCCGGCGAGCTGTTCGCGCCGCTCGAGGAAGAGGCAAAATAATTTTCTGCCTGAAGTTCCCGGTAGATTTCGCCGGCAATCTCGGCTGCTTTGGGGCCCATGACCCGGCGCGACCCACCCCGCAATAAAACCACCAGCGCCAGCCTCTGCGGGCGCTCGGAATAGGAGGCGAACCAGCCAAGCTTGGCGCCTTCGGCCGAGCAGCTCCCGGTCTTGCCGAGGATTTCGGCATCGGGAACAAAGCTATAGCGGGCTGTCCCGTAGAGGACCGCGCCCAGCAGCCCTTCCCGCATGGCCGGCAGCAAGTCGGCGATCTCAATTTTGCGCTTCAACCGCGGCTCAAACGGCGTCACCTCAGCGGTCGCGCCCTGGCGGGGCGGGTACTGCAAGTAATAGAGGTTGCCGCCGTTGGCGAAAGCGGAAACCAGCGCGGCAAGCTGGAGCGGCGTGACATGAATGCCTTCGCCAAAACTCGCCATGCGGCCGATGCCGCCGTTGGCGGGCGCGGTTGAAGGAAACGCGCCGGGGCGCTCCCGCTCAAGCTGGTAGCCGGAGAGTTCCCCGAATCCCAAAAGCCGCGCGTAGCGCGAAATTTTTTCAAAACCGAGTTGCCGGCCGAGAATCTCAAAATAGCGGTTGTTCGAGTGCGCCATTGCTTCCGTCAAGTTCATCGAGTGACGCCGGCCAATCCGCAGCATGGTTTCCTGGGTGACGACGCCTTCCTTGAGCGCCGCGTACGCCACCGCCAACTTGACCGTCGAGCAGGGTTGAAAGCCGGAATCAAACGCGAGCTTCTGATTGACGACCGTTAGAATGCGCCCGGTGTTCGCATCCACGGCGACGACGCTGCCGTTCCACCGGCCAAGCGCGTCAATGGCGGCGCGCCTCACCCGCGGGTCATCCCTTTCCGCCACATCGCCTTCGGTCGGGTTGGCGTAGGTCGGCACAACCCATCGCCCTCGCCCCTTTTTCTTGGCCTTCGCCCCCACCGTGGACTTTTGCAAACCCGTGTGCTTCCCCGCCCAGGCCGGCGCAAAGGGAACCACCAGAGCGATCAAGAGAAGCGCCAAAATTTTCTTTCGCAAAGAAGACAATTCTCTGCTCCTTTTTTAGTCAGGGGAGAAGGGTAGGGAAAGCGATCTAATTCTAAGAGACCGTCATCAAGGAGGCAAGAAAAAATTGAAAATCGCCGAACGGTACCCTTGCTCTTTTGGGCGCAGGCGGCCTGGAGAACCGCGCCCTTCCCGCCATAGAACCAGGCGCGCAAGCCTACCCGCGCGCTGATTTCGCTTTGGCTGTCTCCGAAGCAGCCGGAGCAGGGGAGTTGGCCGGCCGGACGACAAGGCCGAGGGCCTTGCGCGCCTGGGTTTCCAGCTTTTCCCGGATGTCCGGATTCTCTTTCAGGAAGAGGCGGGCATTTTCGCGCCCTTGGCCGATGCGCTCGCCGGCAAAGGAAAACCACGAACCGCTTTTCTCGATGATTCCCTTCTCGACGCTGACGTCGAGGAGGTCGCCCTCGCGGGAAATGCCTTCACCGTAAAGGATGTCGAACTCCGCTTCGCGGAAAGGCGCCGCCACCTTGTTCTTCACCACCTTGGCCCGCGTGCGGTTGCCGATGAACCGTTCACCCTCTTTGATGGAGGCGATCTTGCGAATGTCCACGCGCATGGTCGAGTAGAATTTCAGCGCCCGGCCGCCGGTGGTGGTTTCGGGGTTGCCGAACATGACGCCGATCTTTTCCCGCATCTGGTTGATGAAGACCAGGCAAGTCTTGGACTTGGAAACGATGCCCGCAAGCTTGCGCAATGCCTGGGACATGAGCCGCGCCTGAAGTCCCATCTGGGCGTCTCCCATGTCGCCTTCCAGCTCGGCTCGCGGCACCAGCGCCGCCACCGAGTCAATTACCACCACGTCCACTCCGCCGGAACGAATCAGCGTCTCAGTAATTTCCAACGCCTGCTCGCCATAGTCCGGCTGGGAAACGAGCAGGTTGTCCACGTCCACGCCCAGCGCCCGCGAGTACTTCGGGTCGAGCGCATGTTCAGCGTCAATGAACGCGGCCATGCCGCCTTGCTTTTGCGCTTCGGCAATGACGTGGAGCGCCAGGGTGGTCTTGCCGCTCGCCTCCGGCCCGAAAATCTCAATCACTCGCCCGCGCGGCATCCCGCCCACGCCCATCGCCGCGTCCAGCGCCAGCGACCCGGTCGGGATCACGCTCACCGGCACCAGGATGTCCTTGCTGCCCAGCCGCATGATGGAGCCCTTGCCAAATTGCTTTTCAATTTGGGTTAGGGCGAGGTCAATCGCCTTTGTCTTCTCATCCGCCATGGTCATGGTCTCTCCTCGCGCTGCGCTGCCACGGCTTGCTGTGAACGGCGCGGCGCAAACACATTCTATATCGGAAAGCCCTATCTTTGCCTGGAGAATCCCGGTGCCGTTCCTGCTCCGACCGGCCTGGGCTGCCAACAGAGCTTGGAGAAGGATTTGACTCTCAGGCCGTCAATCCTTAACAGTTCCCCACCTGTTCGAAACCATACCGCTCGGGTTGGATCGGCACGCGCCTGCGGAGAGAAAATTCTCGCGGTCAACTCTTCCCGGAAACCGTCAAGCCGATTGGCGCAACCCCCCGTAGCGAATCTCGCCCCCACCGGCTATTTACAAAATAGCACAGCCGGGCTTACCTTTCAAACCCTTCCCCTGCCCGCCAGCAAGATTATGAAAATAGCGAGGTTAGTGGCATGGCCCAAATAACAGAGCGGGCAGGGCATGCGGAGCTTCAAGAGCGCCCAGATAAGGTAAACGCCGAAGAGCAAGGTAGAGCCGCTGACGGCAAGATCGGCCTGCCAGAGCCAGCGCGGGAGACTCCCGAGCGACCACAGGACTGCCACGCAGGCGTTCGCCAAATAGAAGAAGACACCCAACGCGGCGTTCGGGGGACCAAAGACGCGGGCGTACGGTGTCCTGAGGACGGTAAGACAAAGATTCTCTTCGCTGCGACGGCAGAAGTTCGGGATTCCCGGCATCGGCCCAACGCGGCCATAGTATGCCAGCACAAAATAGCCGGCATTGAGAAAGCCCATTACCGAAAGAATGGCAAGCAGTCCAGCCATATTGCGGTGAAATGCGCGGTGAAATACCTTGTCATCTTGCCGGCCCCTCAGGCGTGTGAATGGCGATGGTGCCACCTCAGCCACCGGCATACAACCAGAGCCAAAACGGCAAAAACCTGCAAAACCACCAGGGCCACGCACCACAGCGCCTTGCGCCGCAGGTTCAACTGGTGATCGGTAACCACCAGAAGAACCGCCCAGACCACCAGGACAAAGTTAATTGTCCAGACCCAATCGGTGGTTGCCATGGCCGCGTCTCCTGAGTGCATGTAGGGGCGCAAGGCCTTGCGCCCCTACGCTACGCATATGTGTAGAACCCTCGGCCGGACTTCCGGCCCAGCCAGCCTGTGTCCACCATCTTGCGCAGAAGCGGGCAGGGCCGATACTTCGAATCGCCCAAACCCCGGTGGAGCACTTCCATGATATCCAGGCAGACATCCAGGCCGATGAAATCGGCCAGCGTCAGCGGGCCCATGGGATAATTCATGCCGAGCTTCATCACCTGGTCGATTGCCTCGGCTGTGCCGACGCCTTCCATCACGCAATAGACCGCTTCATTGATCATCGGCATCAGGACGCGATTGGAGACAAAACCGGGAAAATCGTTTACTGCCACGGGGGTCTTCTCCAGTTTCTTGACCAATTCCATGGTGAGCGCGACCGTCTCCTCGCTGGTGGCCATCCCGCGGATGACCTCGACCAAAACCATGACCGGCACCGGGTTCATGAAATGCATCCCCACGAACCGATCCGGACGGTTGGTCTGGGCAGCCAATTTGGTGATGGAGATGGAGGAAGTGTTGCTTGCAAAGATGGCCTGGGGAGGGCAAACTCGTTCCGCCTCCTTCCAGACCCGGGCTTTCAGATCGAAGTTCTCCGGCACGGCTTCCACGACGAATTGAACGCCGGCCAAACTCTCAAGAGCAACGGTCGGGTGAATCCGGCTGAGGATCGGAGCCCTCTCCTCCGCCTTCACCTTGCCCTTGCTGATTTCGCGGTCGAGGTTCTTCGAGATCGTATCCATGGCGCGGTTGAGAAAGGACTGCTCCATGTCCCGGAGGACAACTTCCCATCCATACTTTGCGAAAACGTGGGCAATCCCGTTGCCCATCGTTCCCGCGCCCAAAACAGCCACCTTTTCGATTTCGGCCAGGTTCACGAGCCCTCCTCGCTTTCTCGAGATGGGGCGCTCTCTTCCCTATCCTCTTCTTCGACCGATCTCAGGTAGTCACGAATCAAGTCACGGGCGCGGGCTTCCTCCTTCCCATGGACCCAGATGGCGTAGTCGTCCCGGCCGTACGGGACGGGCACGGCATTCGACAGTAGCTGCTCGCTGTACGATTCCACCCCCTCTTCATCCAATACCTCGAGGATATGATCGGCCAGCAGTGGATCGGTCCCCTGCCATACGACGACGGCCGATTGGGCCGAATCGTCCTTGGAAGCATCCCTCTCTCGAGCTTCGCGAGGAAGGAAAGACACGAGGTCAGCATCACAGTCGGGACAGTGGGTGAAACCTTCGCGGTATTCTGCCTTGCATATGGGACAAAACATCCGCCACCTGTCGAGATCAGGCTAGGTGCGTGGCAGCTTTCCCTGCAGGCCGGTAGCTCGAGGGCGCAAACCCGTATGTCTTCTGTTGCTCCCTACTTCAGAGCTAAAGGTCGGACCGCCTGGCCTAAGGCTCCCTGCACTCGGGCCGGGAGGCTGCCAATCGCCTCAGCGCTCCACGGCAAGCGCCACGGCGTTTCCCCCGCCCAGGCAGAGCGCGGCAACACCGCGGCGGGCTTTGCGCGCCATCATTTCATAGAGCAGCGTCACCAGGATGCGCGCCCCCGAGGCGCCAATGGGGTGACCCAGCGCGACCGCGCCGCCGTTCACGTTGACCTTGTCCGCATTGAGCCGCAACTGCCGTATGACGGCCAGCGCTTGCACGGAAAAAGCCTCATTGATTTCGTAAAGGTCCACCCCATCGCGGTCCCAGCCGGTTTTCTGGAGCAGCTTCTCCACCGCTTCCACCGGCGCCATCATCACCCACTTGGGCTCGATGCCGCTGACCGCTTGGGCAACAATGTGGGCCATCGGCTGCTTGCCCAGTTTTGCCGCAAGCCGCTCGCTCGTCACCACCAGAGCCGCCGCGCCGTCGTTCACCCCCGGCGCGTTCCCGGCCGTGACGGTGCCGTCCTTCTTGAAAGCCGGCTTCAACTTGCGCAGGGTTTCCACGGAAGCATCCTCGCGCGGACCTTCGTCCGTCTTGAAGACAACCGGCTCGCCTTTCCTCTGCGGAACTTCGACGGGGAGGATCTGCGCTTCAAAGCGGCAGGCTTTGATCGCCGCCAGCGCTTTGCGATGGCTGTTGACGGCAAACTCGTCTTGCTCCTCGCGGCTGATTCGGTACTTTTCGGCGACGAATTCGCCCGTCATGCCCATGTGAATGTTTTCGTAGGCGTCCCACAACCCATCTTGGATCATCGAGTCGAGAATTTCGCCGTGGCCGAGCCGATAACCCTCGCGGGCTTTGGGGAGCAAGTAGGGACAGTTCGACATGGACTCCATGCCGCCGGCGACAACGATTTCCCATTCGCCGGTTTGAATCGCCTGTGCCGCCAACCCCACCGCTTTCAGGCCGGAACCGCAGACTTTGTTGATGGTCATGGCCGCCACCTTGGCCGGGAGGCCCGCCCGAATGGCCGCCTGCCGGGCCGGGTTCTGACCAAGCCCGGCGGGCACCACGTTCCCCATGATCACTTCGTCCACCTGTTCGGGCGCAATGCCGGCTCGCTGGACGGCCTCCTTCACCACCCGCGCTCCCAGTTCTGTCGCCGGGAGCGGCGAAAGTGCGCCTTGAAACTTGCCGATGGCCGTGCGAACCGCGGAAAGAATGACTGGTGCTTCCATCGTGCACCTCGCAAAATAGCTCTGCTTCGATTATAGGTTGAGCACCGGGCAAGTCAAGGTGGCTCCGGAAAAGCCCAGCCACACGCTCAGGGCAAGGTGTATATTTTAAAGGCGGAGAAACCGAAATTGAGTCAACCGCTTGAACTCAATCCGGCGCAACTGGCCGCGGTGACGCACGGTGAGGGGCCGCTGCTGGTGGTGGCCGGCGCCGGCACCGGCAAGACACGGGTCATCACCGAGCGCATCCGCTATCTTCTCGAAACGCATCCGCACCTGAGCGGCGAAAATATCCTGGCCGTCACCTTCACCACCAAGGCGGCCATTGAGATGAAGCAGCGCGTTGTCCGGGCGCTGGGCGAGCGAGGCCGCTCGCTCCAGATTTCCACCTTTCACGCCTTCTGCCTCGCCTTGCTCGAAGCTCATGAAGGAGAGCAGGCGGTCATCGAGGACATTGACTACTGGATTTTGCTGCGCAAAAACCTCTCCCTGCTCGGACTCGACTACTATAAGAAACTTTCTGAGCCGGGCAAGTTTCTCTCTGACTTCATGGACTTCTTCTCCCGCTGCCAGGACGAGTTGGTGACACCGGAAGATTACGCCGCTTACGCCACCGCCCGGCGCGCGCGGTTTGATGCAGAGAAGATGTTGCTCGACCCCTCGACCCGCCGGGAGGGCGAACAAGAGGTCAGGCGGATCGAAGAAGAGGCGCGGGTCTATGCGGCAGCCGAACGCCTGCTCGGCGCGAAAAGGGCGCGGACGTTTGGTGGGTTGCTCATGCGGGCGGTGAACCTGCTCGAAACCAACGAAGCGGTGCGCCATCACTGGCAACAGAAGTTGCACTACCTTCTGGTGGATGAATTTCAGGATACCAATATCGCGCAAATTGAGCTGCTTTCCCTGCTCGCCGGGGAACGAAAAAACATTGTGGCGGTGGGCGACGACGATCAGGCGATCTATCGCTTCCGCGGGGCCTCCTTCGCCAGCTTCAAAAAATTTGACGAGAAATTTCCCGGCCACCGAACCATCAACCTCACCGTAAACTATCGCTCGACCGCCCGCATCCTTCGCGCCGCCGGCCAGCTCATCCGGCAGAACGGGGACGACCGCTACTTCTTGGACAAACCCTTGACCCCTACCGCGGCGCTGGGCGAGAGGGTGCGCCTCGCCGCATTCGGCGATGCGCAGGCGGAAGCCGAAT
>DATBWB010000051.1 GCA_036514995.1 Candidatus Acidiferrales bacterium | reverse complement strand
AGCACCGGGAGAGGCCGGCCAGAGTATGGTGGTTGGCCAAGGCCAGCCGCAGTGGTTCGAGCCGAACCTTCATCTTTTTGACAACTATCCGGGCGGCATTGGATTCAGCAAGCCGCTCTATGACATGCACGATGAGTTGCTTAAGAAGACACGCGAATTGATCGCCGGCTGCGGCTGCAAGGATGGATGCCCGTCGTGCGTGGGGCCGTTCGGGGAGACAGGCGAAGGCGCCAAGGAAGTCGCGCTGGCCATTTTGGATCGGTTATGCGCGAAATGAAGAAGGCCGAAACTCGAAAAGCGAAAAGCGAAAATCGGCCCACGAAACTCGGTTCATTGACCGCCGAATTTCGAGTTTCGATCTTTCTGGTGAATCTGAGGTTTGAGTTGACTTTCACCCTTCGCGACAAGTTGAATTGCGTTTCGGTGCTGAAGGCGGCTTCTCGTCCCGGTAAGCCCGGGGCAGTCTGCCCAAAGTCCGAACTTCCGCCAGAACTCGACCAACTCGCGCAGTTGCTGGGTGCGGTCTCAAGACGCAATCGCTACGGCGAACACTTCCAGGTTCGCAAGACCCTTGCCGCGCGCAAGGCGGATCTTTTGCCGCTTATTGATCTCTCCCGAACGATCGGGATGAACGCTCCTTCTTCTTTTCAGGTCCTACTTCGGACTTCGAACATCACCCCTTGCCCACCTGAGGAGTGGCTTTTTCTCGACACGGAGACGACCGGACTTGCCGGCGGGACAGGAACCTACGCCTTTCTCGTGGGCATGGCGCGGGTTGTGAACGGCCGAATCGAGCTAGAACAATTTTTCATGCGCGACTTCCGGGAAGAGTCCTCGATGCTGGCGGAGGTGGCCACTCGCCTTGCCGGCAAGCCCTTGCTCATCACCTTCAACGGGAAAGCATTCGACTGGCCGCTGCTCGAGACGCGCTTCCGGATGCAGCGCATGCGGCTCGAGCAACCACCGGCGCTTCATCTCGACCTGCTGCACCCTTCGCGGCACCTCTGGCGCGCGCAACTGGGTTCAGCTTCGCTGGCCGATCTCGAACGCGGGGTTCTGGGCATTCGGCGAGAAAACGATGTTCCGGGTGAGCGCATTCCGCGAATCTATTTTGACTATCTGCGCGGCGGGCGAGCTGAGCCGATGGTCGAGGTTTTCCGGCACAATGAGAATGACCTCCTGGCGCTCGTCGGCTTGACAGCGAACCTGCTCGCGATGCTTGCCGGCGACGGCGAGAGAAAACCCAGCGCTCTCGAATCCTACGGCCTGAGCCGGTTGTTCCAGCTTGCCGGTTGGCGCGAGAGGGCACGCGAGCATTACGAGAAGGCAGTTGCCACCCATTTGCCCGTGGAATTCAAATGTGCCGCCCAACGAGCACTGGCCGGACTTTACAAGCGCGAGCGGAACTATGACCGGGCGAACCGGCTTTGGGAAGAACTTCTCGACGTTGACGCGGATTTTTTCCGCGCATCGGAAGAGTTGGCCATCTTTTACGAGCACCACGCGAGGGATTACGAAAGGGCCGCGACCATCGTGCGCCAGGCAATCTCGCGCTTGCGCGCGGCAGTGCGACGAAACCTAGTAGAACCTCATCAGCATCGCCGGCTGGCGGATCGGCTGGAATATCGGTTGAGGCGGCTTCAACAGAAACGGACTGGTTTGTTTTAGCGGTGGCTCAAAAAACGGAGCGGCAGGGGACGCCGGGCCGGTTGAGCGATCGGGATGAGCTAGAACCGCGTCCCGTGACTCAAAAAACGCGATACCTGAGCTACAAAGACGAATGCAGGGCGCGCTCAATACCGAGGTGCGTGCGCCGATGGGTGAAGACGGTTGCGACGGGGCCTAAACTCGCACCGCGGAGGGACGACTGGCGCAGTAACTCTTCGAGTTCCCGCATGGTATAAGACGACCGGACGGAAGCGCAGTAGAGCTTATACATCAGGCCGGAGTAATGGCGGCCGTACCAGCGGACGTGGAGGGAGTAGGCAAGGCGCGAGGGTCGGCGGAGGTCGCGGATCAGGATGGCCGCGCCGGGCGTGGCGAGGCGCGCGATTTCGGCCAGCATGCGTTGCGGCTCGGCAAGGTGGTGCAGGACGGAATTGGACATGACCAAGTCGAAACTTGCGTCGGGAAAGGGCAGGCGATTGCCGTCGGCGATGAAGAATTCGACGGAGTTGGGTGTGCCTCCTACGGCGGGGTTCCCTCGACTATACTCGGGACAAGTTCCCCCCCGCCCTTCCAGTTCGGCCGTGCCCCGACGAACGGCGCTGGCGCGGGCTTGCTTGATCATGTTAGGTGAGCGGTCCACGCCGATGAAGTGCCAGTCCCGCAGAGCGGGACGGCGGGCCAGCTTCAGGACGATCTGGCCCGGGCCGGTGCCGATGTCGAGCGCGCGGCCGGTGGCTCTGCCACCCAAAAGTCCGAGAGCATGCTCGACGAAGGTGTCGTCAATTTTGTCGAGGTAGGCCTGAGCCGCGGCTGAGGCGTAGGCTTCGACTTCGGCGGAGTCCTCCATCACCTCAGGCTCAGGAACGCGCGGCAGCGTGAACCAAGAAAGCATAGCCAGCAGAACTCCAAAGTTTCTCACCACAGAGGACACAGAGCACACAAAGATCGAAAATCGAAATTCGAAAAACGAAATTCGTCACTCGAAACTCCGTTTGCATCATCCCCGAATTTCGAGTTTCGGTTTTCGAGTGTCCGTCTTTTCCGTCTCTGCAGTAGGTCGAGACTCACTACGGAGACGCAGAGGCCACAGAGCTAGCAGCGCAACCCAATCGAACACTACTTGAACTACCCAGAACTCGGCACTCGGCACTGAGCACTCGCTTTTTCGTTGGCCAGACGGCGCGTTCGATCTTCGCAAAAGTAGCGGGGTTAGCGCCTTCCACGACCAATACCTCGCGGCCACGAGCGCGGACAAAGACCCCCAAATCTTCCGTTCGGGCGACAAAGCGGTTCGGCCGGCTA
>DATBWB010000050.1 GCA_036514995.1 Candidatus Acidiferrales bacterium | reverse complement strand
CAATGTCCTCATCCAGGTCCGGCCAGTGAATCCCCTCTCCTCGCCCAATCAGCCTCCAGTGGCGACGCTCGGCCGGTGTTCCGTTCGCCAGACGCGGATACCACTGCACGGGTACCGTGACCGTCCGGCCGTCCACTAGATCTACGATGAGTTCTTCGTGTGTAACTCGCACCTTCTCGGCCCGGGCAACCCGACCCTTACTCACCAAAGAACTCATGCCACGCCTCCAACAGCCTAGATTCGTTCCGCTCCACCAGTCCCCTCAACCGGTTAATCTCAGCCCGATTGAACCCCCGGCTCTCGTGGAGTCGGACCGGAACCAACCAGAACTTCGCCCGCTTCGCCTCGCGTTCCACATGCACGTGAGGCGCCTCCCCGCGATCGGCCGAGTAGAAAAAGAACCGGTACGGGCCGGCGCGCAGGATGGTTGGCATCGCCGTTAGTATATACCGGTCCACCGGCCGCGTTCTTCCAGGTGCCACTCTGCGGGTCTGCCTAACGGCCCCGAGCTGAGCCGCCCGACGGCTCCGGCTCACGCTCCCCCGTTTTCGCGCACCCTGGCAGGCAACAGACCGTCGCGTTTTCGCCAGCTAGGAGGGTCGGCTCCAGCGAGTAGTCAGGCTGCTTCGCATGGGAATTACCTGAAACCCACCGCATGGATTGGGCCGCGGCCATGAATGCGTCGCTCTGGATGCTTCTGAACGCTCCTACCTGCGGCGGTCGCGAAAGTAGCTTATCCCTGTCAAAACGACCCCAAGCGCGACCACTCCCATGAGCACAAGGAAGAATGGGTCACGCGCGTACGTACAAACCAAGCAGGACGACGAGAATCATCGCGCGAACGACCAGCGTCCAAGGATATAGCACCTCCACCCGATGGCGCACGATCTGGAGTATCAGGATGCCGAGGGCTAGCAGGACGACTCCGAGGAGGCGGGGGAAGACGTCCCCGTAATTACCGTTTGATAGGAGCAACTTGAGGGCCAGTTGGGGGGCCAGGATGAGAGCTACTCCTGCAACAATCAAATAGGCGAAAAGATAGTAGAGACTGAGATGTGTCCTCTTCATGTGCGGCTCCTTCTCAGGAACTATGGCTCCCGTCCGCGGGTTTCTTGGGGTGCATTGGCTTCTCGAAGCAGCCTAACGATAAAGCTCAGTGGCGTGGCGGGGCTGGCAAGGCGAGCCGGGTTGACCCGAGACAACCCTAGCCTGGGGCTCCCGCTCTCAGGTGGCGCCAGCCACGTCCACTGCAGCGGATGTTAGGCTGCCACTATTACTGAGGAGGATATCCGTTCCTTTTTCGATTTCTGTCAATTAATATCCTCATTGAATTATGTCAAGAACGAAGGATTCTCTGTCATAAGTACGATGTGAAATCCACCAAGACTTTCAATCGGCTATCCTGCGAGGCATGCAGCAGCGCTCCCATACTCGATTGCTGTCCAGTCCGAAGGTTTATCCGTTATGTATTCTCCATCTCGTTCGCAAGGAAATAACTTTAGCACCACACCGTCCGGCCCTCTCCGCGAGGCCGGGCGCGGGGTGCTGACAGTGACACCGGCCGCCCGTCAAGGCAGTTGCCTGATGATCGTAGCCCTGAATGGCGCGGCCAACATCTCCGACAGAGGTGCGTAGACGCCGCTGGCCGCAGCCTCCTGCATGTGCGCCACCCGCGCCTCGGCCGACTCCCAATCGGCGATCTCAACCAGCATGTCGGGGTTATCGAGCACCTCGTAGCGCGTGCTACCCAGGAAACCACGCTGGCCTGGTCCATGGTTCGCCACAATGCTCTCGATTAGACTCTTGAGCTCAGCCCGTTTGCCTGGTTTAGCTTGCAGTTCGACGATCACCTTGATTGCCACTTCATCCTCTCCTTTCCTTTCGACTGTAAGTCAGCTCTGCTTCGGCAGATGCTCCTGGCAGCCTAACGTTCCGCTTCAGCCGCTTGGCCGGAGCGCCGCGCCTTTGGCGGCGCGGAGGCCAAGTCGGGTGCAGGCAATGGTTGGGCGGCGATGCTATTGAGTAGCATTAGTTTTAGCGCGTACCAAGAAGATGCCTAGCACAATCATCCATACTAGCCACAGCAGGCTTCCAATCAGGCCTGTTTCAGGCACAACGGGGAAATTGGGGATTACGGTAGCCAGTAGTTCCGTTTGCGCCAATGAATACACAACGGATGCCAGAATCCCAAACCAAGCCAGCCACGGCTTGAAGAGATTTGACTTGAACATCGCAAGGCTGATCAGCAACATCCAGATAATAGTGAAGGTTTGTCCAATGTGTTCACCAGGAACGACACCGCCATACTGATGAACCGCTTGAAAGACAATAACGGCGGATTCTTTTGTGGCGGTACTGGCAGTGGCTCAGTGTATGTCCTCGCTAGGACCGGAACAACAAATGTCCAGCGGAGTAAACCAATCATCTGTGCGGCTCCGCCGATGACTCCAACTACAGTCCCGCTTCATAGATAAGGTGTATCTTCCCGCTCCAACATTTTTCAACATAACAATCGCAAAAAGCAAGGGGATGCCTACCCAAGCAAATGCAAGCCAGGTGAATATGAGGCCCGTTCCACCCTCCTGATACCGAGTCAATATGTGTCCAGTCGGCTCTCGTAGAATGTCGGGATAGTCAAAGTTCATGATGAGCAAGGTGTAGGGGATGTTGACCAGCGCGGCCCCGACAATGAACAAGATGCCCGTAAGTCTTTGATGCCAAGTGGTGTTCACTCGTGTATTCTCCTTATCTGTTCAGCGTGATGCCGTGTGAACTCGCGCCGCCTAACGCCTGAATTAAGCCGTGCCACGAAGTGGCGTCGGCTTGAATGAAGAGTTAGGCCTTAGGGCCCTGCCTGTATTGCAGGATCCTCTCGACCCGCTCCAGGTACTCCTGCCTGTACTTACTTAGGCTAGCCGCGAATTCCTCCGACGCCTCAAGTATGCAGGCGCCAAGCCTCTCGGTCAGTTGAGTCATGTTCTGGTTCTCCGAGTAGTCCCACTGCTTAGGAGCGGTAGGCACGACGGTCTCGATGCGATCAGCCCACTGCGTATTGGGGAAGTAAGTCCAAGGGAACTCCATGGGCAGGTCCCGGAACGTCAGCCCACAATTGACGTAAAACGAGCGGCCCCATGGGCCGTTCCACCGGGACGCTTGGATGTTGAACAGTTCAGTGTAGTCAGCGTGCTCGCGAGAGAACGTCGCAGATTTCTTACGGAAACCTAGCGGCTTGAGCACAGTCCTGTGCAACCTGGATAGGGTTGAGGATAGGCTCTTGTCCATGAGGTCTAACGGTCGGAATAACCTGCGCGCGGAGCCATAACGGAGCGCGTCGGGTTCATGCCGGTGTTAGCCCGTGCCCTTTCCTGTTAGAACAGAGCGCAACGTACCGTGTTCCCTGACGAAGACGGTGAAACCCTGGCTGTAGGCTTTCCCTATTTTGCAGGCTCGCGCTTTTCAAACCAGAGCGCGTAGCCCATCCACACCAGACCGAGGCCAAATACCGCTGCGCCGGAGTCGCCGATCACATGCGGCAGCGGGCCGCTAAGAAGGGAGATTTCCTGTGAGAATATCGCGAAGACAAAAACGATACCCCGATGCTCATCAAAAGACCTGACCAACGGGGCAACACACTTGCGCGCATCGTACCGATGCCAAAAAGGAGGTAGCCCAAGCCAAATCCAAGAGGCAAGAGCGGCAATGCAAATGTGGCCGCGGTCCTTGCTTGATCAAAAATCGCAGCCGCCTCCGCAGCGACCAAGGGTATGACAGTACCAGACATGAACTGTATGGCTCCGCCAAAGGCAGTGCCGATGAACGCCAGAATGAAACCTACCAGCCCGAGCCAGCCTGTCTTTTCCACTTGCCGAGCATACAATCCCATAAGGCCCAACTGCATGAGTATTAGTGACACCCACCCGAGCAGATGCGCCGTCACCCAGTTGGGACTCAGGAAGTCGGCAAGAGTTTCACCAGCAGGATGAATGAAGGCAGCGAGAGCGAACAGTATGCCTGCCAAGAGGCTTATCAGTCCACTCCAACGGATTAGATTTCTAGTTGACACTTTCATCACTCCTTTCGTTGGCAGCACTCAAACGGATCGTAAGGCGCATATTTTGCCGAACTCGTTTACCCACCGCGATAGTACAGAGCGGGCTAACGTTCGCGGTGAGCGGCCCGCAGTAGGCGGGCCTGCTCCACCGCGCTGTTAGCCAGCCTCACCCTGCCCCAGCCCGAACCGTGGGTGCTGGAATCGCCACTTCACGCTGCCATCCCCGGGGACAATCACTACTGACAGTGGAATGTAATGCCAGCGGGAGAGCGTCTCCGACGAAGCAATGAGACGCGGTTGGAACTTTGGGGCATCATCATCCAATGCCACAATCAATTCGATATCAGCTGGGTGCAACTGGTCACCGGCCGCGGCTTCCTCCTGAGCCGACACGCTGGACTTCGCGTTGAACAGCGACTTCAAGGAGACTTGCCGCGAGCGGAGGACCCGCCCGTGGCTCAGGTCGGACGCAAGGTTCCTCATCCTCTCTACCCCAGCCTGCCCGAGGTTCAGGGCGTGCGTATAGTACTTCAGGAGCTGCCCAATCACGTCGGCTGCGGCGCGCCCATCGGCAGCGCGCTTGGCCTCAACGAGGACGACCTTCGTGCGCTGCGAAGGGAACAGAACTAGGTCAACGAAGCCGCTCTGATTGCCGATCTGGGCCTGGTACAGCGCAACCGCGCCAGGGAAGCCGAGGAGTCCCGGATCCAGTGCGAGCGGCTTCCAGATGCGTTCCTCGGCGTAGGGTCGACTAGGGTCCGCCATGAGCACGTCACCTGCCGTTGGACAATCCCAGCTGGCTAACGACATCGGCATCAGCTGAGGCGCGGAGCGCCGTCAGGTGCATGTCGCTGTTAGGCTGCTCGAATCAGCACTCCAGTGCGCAAAACTTGCTCGCCTTCAATGAGGACACGAAGCGTATAGGTGATTGGGAAGAGTTCGGATTCCGACAGTCCCAAACGCGAGAGCAACCCTTCTCTCACTTCCTGAAAACCGAACATCCCTGGACTTGGGATGGGTAGGTGGTCGGATCCAAGCAAGACGACTCCACCGCTGATCTCGACAGGCTCTTCAGCCGTAGTGACGGTGACGAAACCGCTATACGCACGCCCGCACGCGGCCTTGAAGTCAGCAGCCACTTGCAGCGAGTACTCCCCTCTACGCACGAGCTGAGTGTTGAGCGGGCGAACCCAGGTTTCGTCGCGACCCTCGATGCCTTCTTCATCCAGGGCGAACTCCCAGACCGGAAACGTCGAAAGGTCGCTGGCTGCGAGGTGATCTGCTGGCTTTCGGGTCTTCAGGGTAACTTGCATTTCTCTACTCTCCGCCGCGCTCCCGTGTGCGCGGCCTAACGCTCCCGCTCAGCCGCGGCGGGCGCATGCCCTCGTGACTTCAACCCCGCACCTGACGCCCGCCGGCGGCTGGAGCAGGTAGTTGGGCGACTTGCCGAGCTGTCGATCACGACCACCCCAATTCCTTAGCGTACACCTCGTATCGGTCCTCTTGAATCTCCGCCAGACCTCGGTCGGTCACCCTGAATTCATGCGGGCCGTAGCCATGCCGTTCAACCTGATCTTCGAACGTCAGACAGTC
>DATBWB010000049.1 GCA_036514995.1 Candidatus Acidiferrales bacterium | reverse complement strand
GGCAAGAGCCCTGATCCCGGCGTCCCGGTTCAAGAGCCCGAACAAGGCTTCGTCGGTTAGTTCCGTCTCGTCGAGCAGCCGACCTTGTTCGTAAGCCTTCCTGACCAGGAGCTTCTTGACCTCGAGCAGCAAGGCAGGCTGCTTGCGCAGGATATCGATGATGCGATCTGCAGAAAGGGAAGTCTGGCCGATGGTCTCCGCTTCGGTTTCGATGTCTCGGTGGTACCGAGCGAGATCCTGCCCGAAGGCAAAAGCCGGCCAGCAAAACAGACTCAGCAGAAAAACAGCGGTCACCAAGACGACCGTTGTCTTGTGGTTGAATTTTTCACGGACTCTGGCGTCCGCAGCCCATCGCTCTGATGCTTTCTGGTCCTCGCGCATAATCCCTCTCCTCCGAGATTGGCCAGCACGCTGCCGGACAAGGCGCCACAAGCTCCCTGCGCGAAATAAACGAGCGACCAGCGCCGTTCCAACTATTCGGGGCCATTTTCGGCAAATCAGACGGCATGCTTTATTGATCATAGAGGATCGAGATGTACAGGCTCATCAAGTTGGAACGGCACTAGTTTGGTTTCGTCGAGTCCGGCGTCGCGAAGAATAGCGAGCTGTTCCTCCCGCCTCTGATAGCTTCCAGCAACCCGCGCTCGGAATTCTCGATGGATCGGGAGCGAACCTCGACATCCGCCCAAAAGAAGACGCTGATGTTCCTCTCGGCGGCCACGCCCAGAATTTTCAAATCAGGCCGCTTGGCCAGGAGGGTCGCGCAAATTGCCGGAACCTGGTCCGATTCGTCCAACCCGACCACAAGCACATCCGGCGCAAGCGCCTCGACCGCCGGAACGAGGTCTTTCTCGTCGTAAAGCTCCCCGACGACTTCCAGGTCGGGTTGCCCGGCAAGCAAGGCAGCCAAGAGATCGCGCACCAGCCGCGGGCGATTCGCCACTAGAACTCTTTTACGCACTGAGCACTCTCGATGGGGCGGAGTATCCTCGGCGAAGAGTACCAACCGGTAGGCACAAAAAGGAGCTATCAGGGGTACTGAAAAATACTACCTAACGGGCACTACGCGGAGAGCTATGGCGGTACTATATTCGACTCGAACTCGGGATGCGAGCGGTCGTTCGGTCGCGATGGGGGTTCGTCAACGCCGGGCGGGGAATTGGAATCAAGATTTGCTTGGCAAGCTGCCCGGCGATTTCAAAACGGTGCTTTACCTTCAATTTGCGCAAGATGTTCCGGAGGTGGTTCTTGACCGTTTGTTCGGATATGCCCAAGCGATCCGCAATCTGTTTGTTGGTGAATCTCGCCGCAATCAAAGGCACAAGCTGGTGCTCACGGACGGTAAGACCGGCTGCTGTCTCGTAAGCCGAGCGGGTCGGATAGGTTCGAACACCGGCCGCAAACTCGACGAGGGCCAAGGTAAGGCTTTTAGGAATCACTGCTTCATTGCGATAGAGGGCGCGAACGGCCTCCAGGATATCGTCGGTGGAAGAATCTCTCAGAACGTATCCTCTCGCACCGCAGCGTATGGCGGTGATGAATTCGTCTTCATCTTCCGACATGCCGAGCATGAGAACCTTGAGCCGAGGAAAGCGTGCTTTAACTTGTTGCAGTGCCGACGGACGCCCGCCCTCGGAAAGGCTGCACTGCAAAAGGAGGATGTCCGGTGAGACCCTGGGGAGGTCTTCGAGAGCGATCGCAGCCGTTGCCGCGGCCCCGACCCATCCGATATCGGAGGTCAGATCAAAAAGCCGCTTCACCGACTCGCGGAGAAGGCGATTGTCATTGACGAGGTAAACGCGGATCCGGCTCACTTCCTGACCCTCAGTTACGCCGCAAGCTTTACATGAACGTGCCGGTTGGCTTCAGTCTTTCGAGCTGTTGGTCATCCATTTCCATGCCCAACACGAATCCTGGCGCAGCAACACCTGCGCGGAGGTTTCGTCGGGGGGATGGGCAAAATTATCTCCTCCTGCAAGAGTGACGTATTACGAGTTTGTGAAGCACAAGCAACTTGCCGGGCAGCCTCCCTCACCAGTGAAGGTGCTGCGAACAAACAAAGTTCCTCACCGTCTAACCCGTCCGGCCACCAATAGTTGCGTTCTGGTAGTTTAATACCCCCCAAGGGTAGTAGCCGGGCTGAAAAGCTTGATTCTGCTTTCAATTGTAAGCAAGGCTGTAATTCTGTGCTAGAATTCGGCTTTCTTTTCCTGGCTGTGCCTGGGGAGCAAGAATTGCGCGCCGGCGAGCACCTCAAAGAAATACGGACCCGCCTCGGGATCACCACGCGGGAAGTGGAGGAAAAGAGCCGGAGGATTGCCGAGGCTGAGGGCAACAAAGAGTTTTACATCTCAAATGCCCGGCTCACTCAAGCAGAAAACAAGCGCTCCACCCCGAGCATCTACAAGCTGTGCACCTTGAGTATCATCTACCGCGCGAAGTTCACCGATCTGCTCCTGCTCTACGGCGTGGACCCGGAGAAGATCAGCAAGTATCAGCTCGCAATGCCTCTACAAAAAACCCATTTGACAACCCTTGCCGTCTATGACCAAGAACGGGTTGTCAGTTTCCCAGTTCGCTTCGAGCAGGGATTCAGGCCGGAGAAGACGAACCTCCTGTCGCGCATGGTAGAAATCTGGGGAGAGGTGCCGATCTCCCTTATCCGGCACCTGGACATCAAGCACAGCAAGTACGGTTTCATCGGCCTGGAAGACTACACGTTATATCCGTTGCTACGGCCAGGCTCGTTTGTTCAAATCGATGACCAGCAGAACACGATCTGCGCATTTCGATGGCGGACTGAATTTGACCGGCCCATCTACTTTGTCCAGCTCCGAGATGGCTACGCCTGCTCATGGTGCGAACTACGAGGGGAGCACCTGACTCTACTGCCTCATCCCGCTTCACCGTGCCCCACCCGTGAATTCGTCTATCCCGGAGAGGCAGAAATCGTTGGCCGGGTGACAGCCGTTGCCATGCGGATTGTGGACTACGCGGACCCCTCTCCTGACCAGCCGGCAAAATCGTCAAGGCGATCCTGATCTTCGAAAAAAAGCGCCGCACGGGAAAGCGCAAGAGCTTCGCTAACCGCTTTTTGTTTGCAATCCGGGAGAAATTCCCGGCAATGCCGCCCCCGGCCGGGCGGGCTCGTCGCTCGGTCGCTCCGGCGCAAGGCGCTCTTGTGCTCTCGGTTCATCACCTCCCTCAGCCTCACTGCCGCAAATGGTTTACGCAGCATCTCAGAGGTTCCGTCCACGGACGAGTCCTTGAAAACGGCCCGCTGCGGGTGCGAGGCAACTCGACCAAACCTTTTACTCGTAGATTTCGCGCCGATGACGAACGCGATAGAAAAGCAGGATGCGTCCTTGGATGTCGAAGCGAATGCGATAGTCTCCTACTCGGAAACGCCAACGGCCTGGCCCCGTTTTGCCCGCGAGCTTCCTCGAGTACTTGAAGGGATCCGCGAGAAGTTTAGCTTCGATTGCCTTGAGAATTCTCCGTTGAACGGGTGGGTCGAGTTTTCTGAGATCGTCGAGGAAGCAGTGACTGTATCTTGCGGCGAAGGGCGAGGACATTATCGGAGCTTCTTGTTGGCCAGCGCGAGTTTCACCTGAGTGTGGCTGAGGTAGCGACCCCGCTTAGTCTCTCGGGCAGCTTTCTTCAAGCTCCGCTGGAATTGCGGGTCGCTCTCCTCGAGCAAGGTATCGATAAAATCCTCCACGTCCTGGAATTGATCAGGGTGCTCCTTGACGTAGTCGTGGATACTCAAGAGAATGCCTACCGGAAGATTCCGGCGGAAAATCACAAAGCGGTCATTCTCTCGCAGCTCTCGCAAAATGCGCCCCAAGTGCGTCTTCACTGTATAGGCGGTAACAACTTTGACCATTCTCGCGCCTTCTAGCCGTCCTTTTGTATTGACCAATTCAATTGTACAACGGCTTGAGCGCTTGTCAAGTTGCTGCGCTGCTGCATCCAGGTGCCGGACCACTCTCTACTCATTGTTAGAGAGCGTTAGATCTGCATGAGGTCTTCAGCATCGATCTCGACTGCAACCGAGCGGAGGATCAAGTGCAAAGAAATGACAAAGCGCAGGCTATTTTTCTTTCGTAGCAAGATGCCTTCGAGTCCCTGAAACGGCCCGCTGCGGATGCGGGCGCGCCGGCCTACTCGGAGATAAGGATAGGGGTCGAGCTGCACTTTCCGCTTGAGGAAGTGCCGGATGGCTTCAATCTCCGTTTCCGGCAAGCTGGCCGGAACACCGCCAAAACTGACGATGCGAGCCACCCCACGGGTCTCCAGCGCCTCCCGCCGCTCATTGAGCCCTATCCTCACAAAGAGGTACCCGGGGAAGAGCGGCAGGGCCAATTCTTTCCGGCGATCTTTCCAGCGGCGCACCGAGTGATAAAGCGGCAAGAAGGATTCGATGGCTTTCTGCTCGAGTTGCGAGTGGACGACTTTCTCGTGGCGCGAGCGTGTTTCGAGCGCGTACCAGCGGCGTTGGGACTCGCCGGCCAGCACGACGGGCAGAACGGCGGCCGATGACAATTGCGGGGTGAGCCCGATTCCCGCCCCGGTCACGATTTCCGATTGCGCCCGTTCGGCCATGGTCTGTTCACGGCTCCGCCCTGTCACTCACAGGGGGATATGTGACCTAACCCCTTTATTAACAGCATTTTGCGTCCCTATTTGGGCCGCATCCGCTGTACGTCCGAACCGGCCTCGAGCCCGCCTTGGCCGGTTGCCGTGGCCAGCCCGGCGAGGCTAAAGAACCAAAACGCGTTCGCCGGGATGTGGAGGTTGAAGTCCACAAAGCTGTGGACGAAAATCCCGGCGCAACCGAGCAGCGCTCCGAGCCTCACACCGGCGCCGGCCTGGCGCGGCCAATCGGCTGCGCGAAGCATGCCCTTACGGAAGAGCGCGGCAAAGAACCAGATCAACAAGAGCGTCCCCGGCACACCCATCTCCGCCATCACCTGCGCGATGTCGTTGTGGGCGTAGTTCCAGAGGCGAAACATCGGGAAGCGGCAATATTGCGGGAAGACGGCGGGGAAGGCGCCCAGGCCGACCCCGAGTGGGAGGTGATCAAGGAAGATGCCGAGCGTATCCAGCGTGGCCTGGGGACGCAGCTCCAACCCCACCTCGCCGGCAAGCGACTGGTTCATGAAGTGGGCGTAACGCCGGGAGATGTTGCCCGGATCGAGCCAAAGAAAACCGATCAAAATGACGGCGAGAAGCGGCACGGCAAACCACGCGCGCCCGATGCGGGCGCCTGTCGCAAGACGGCTCCCACGCAGCATCAGGCAGAAAAAGAAGATCACCTGAAAGAGAAAGGAAACCAGGCCGCCGCGCGAGCCGCTCAGAATCAGCGATACCGCCATCAAGACGCCGCAGAAAGCAACGAGCGGTTTGCGCTCTCTTGCGACGCCACGGTCGAGCAGCAGGCCGACAGTCAGCGCCAGCAGCATTTCCATCAGGCCGGCGTAGTGGTTGTGATTGACGTAAGGGCCGACAATATAGCCGCCAAATCGCGTCTCAAATATCCAGTAGATTTTGCCGTTGAAGGTCAGCAACTGCACGATGGCAAAAAGCGCCAGCAAGAATCCGAAGATAGCGGCTGCCTGGGCGTAACGCCGGAGCTGGCGAGGCGTCGCGAGAAGATTGGCGGCAAGGAAGAAAAAGATTCCGTAGCCGGTAAGCCGGACCAGATCCAATTCGGTGGCGCCCGGGTCCAGGGAACGGCGGCTCAACCATTGAAAGGCGGCAAGCAAGCCGAAGAGCAGCGCCGGCGCATAGAGCGGGTTGGGGGCGATAGAAAGGCGGCCGCGAGCGATGGCGGGCACGAGCCAGACGAGCAGGAGCAGCAATCCTCCGAGGCTGACGGCGCCCCATGCCCAGCCTTCGACGGCGCCAAAAGCGAGCGACGCTGCCGCCGGGAGAAAGACCAGGAGCAACGGCGCATACCACTCTCGCCAATGCGTCCCGAAGCTTCGGGAGGGCGGCTCCGCCGTCCTCACCAGCGGCGATTCGGACGCAGGGTATGCAGCGGTCAAGATTGTTCTCAACCTACCTTTCGTCGTTCGAGAGAATCCGACCGCCCGGCGCCACGCCGCCGAGGCGGGACGGATTTGCCCGGAGCCGGGCCGAGCCCTGCACCGGATGGCACCGGGCCGAGCGATTCGAGACGCACGGAGTCCAGCCAAATGCGCCCGCTCATCTTGTTGTCAAACGTTCGGCTCGGCGGACGGTAAAGAACAACCTGGAGCAAGCGGGTGGCGGGGAGCGTGGGAAACTCGACGGAAACCTCTTTCCAATCCGTTGTGCCGAGCACGTCCGGTGTCATGACTCGCAGTTTGTCGGGCGAGTAGTAGTCGGTGACGAGCAAGCGCGGCCCGCTGTCGCTCGAAACGCCTTCGGCGCGCAAGAAACCGGTCAAACGATAGCGATGCAGCGGTTCTACCGGGGCCAGATGCGCGACCCCGGCGAAGTGAAAGTTTTCTTTCCTGGTGAACTCGACCTTGAGAGAAAAAGTTCCGGTGTGGGCGACCGGGCTCTCGAGATCGGCGGTGACATCCGGAGAGAGCATCACGCGCCAGTCAAAACCGCCGAGCAGCGGTGTTTCCTCGAAGTCACCGTTGTAGAGCAGGTTGCCCGCTGCCTGCCCCGGAGCGGATGGTGAGGGAGCCTGGCCGCGAGCCCCATCCGGGCGAGGCGGAATCAACCCCGCGTCGCGCAAGTGTTGCCAGACGGCGCGGGCAGCATCGGGTTGTCCCCGGCTGAGCAAAAGATCGAAATAAGAAAAAACCATGCGGGGGTCGTAGGGGTCCTTACGCGCGAAAATTTTCTCCCATTGACGGCTGGCGGCTTCCGGGTGGTTGTTGGCCACGAGAAACTGAAGGTACTCGAGCCAGACCTGGACCGAGGCCGGCAACAGGCGATTGAGGTCCGCCTCGGCGTTCTCGCTGGCCCGCCAGAGGATGGCAAAGGTCAGCCAGTTGTAGGCCGGTGTCAATTCGAGAAGCTGGCGGAAGTAGGGCAGGGAGCGGTCGATTTGGCGGGTGCGAAGAAAGTAGTTGCCGGCAGTCCACAGGGCGTCCACGCCGTGGGGCCGCAGGGCCACCGCTCGTTCCATCGCCGCCGCCGCGTCGGGCGGGCGGTGTTGCATTTCGTAGGCCAGGGCCAGATCCATCCAATATTGGCCGGTACGCGGGCTGAGGCGGGTGGCCGCCTCCAACTGCTCGGTGGCCCTGTCCATTTCAAACACGGTGACGGAATAGATGAGCGCGCGCCCGAGACGATTGTGATAGTCGGCCTGGGCGGGGGCCAGCCGCACCGCCCACTCCAGCTTTTCGAGTTCACCGCCATCGGCAAGCGTATCCGCCGCAGCAAGCTGGAAGCACCGGTAGGCGAAAGCTGCGGCTAAAAGCGCGAGCCCGGCGAGCATGAGCACCCGTAGAGTCGGCGATTGCGTTCGAAGCTCCATTCCACTCTGCTGAGGCGGAGACACCGACCGATTCGCAGCCAGGCTACGTCGTCGTTCCTCCGCCCTCTTGAGGCGGATTCCCCGATTGCATCGGGGCGAGCGGAACCTCGGCGGAAGATTTTTCCTTCATCGGTTCCGCCGAATCGTAATAGTAGTAGTAACGGCCGCCATAATAGTAGGAATAATCGCTCGAACGAACATCTACATTGTTGAGCACGATGCCCAGCAACTTGCCGTTGACATGGTGAAGGATCTTGCGGGCGCGCTTCAGCGCCTCCCGGGTGGTCACCCCGCCCTGAGCAACCAGAATGACTCCGTCGCTCAACGAGGAGAGAATGACCGCGTCGGTAACGTGGATGATGGGCGGCGAATCGAGCAAGATGTGGGTGAAGCGCGGCCTCAATTGGGCGACCATCTCTTGCATAATGGTGGAAGAAAGCAATTCGGCTGGATTGGGCGGGAGCGGCCCGCAGGTCATTACCGAGAGGTGGGGGACGCTCTCGATGGGAACAATGGTCTGCTCAAGCTGATCGGTGCCGGTGAGATAGGTGCTGAGGCCGCGCTCATTGGACAGGCCAAAGATCTTGTGGATGCGCGGCTTGCGCATGTCGGAATCCACCAGGATGACCGGTCCGCCGAGCTGGGCCAAAAGCACCGCCAGGTTGGTGACCACAGTGGTCTTGCCCTCGGCCGGCTGGGGGCTGCTGACCAGCAGGACTTGCGGCGGACGGGCCGAGGTGGAGAGCAGAACGGCGGTGCGCAGCGAGCGGTAGGATTCGGCGATGGCTGATTTCGGGCTCTGCAATGAAACCAACTCCACCGGCTCAGCGGGCAGGGCCCATTCCTGCCGCCCGGCAGCGAGCCGGCGTCGCCTCCGGCGGGAGCCGTTCGGCGAAATCTGCGCGGGGATCAATCCGAGCGATGGGATGGCCGCAACCTGCTCGACTTCTTCCGGTGTCTTCACCGTGTTGTCCAGGTGCTCCTGAACCAAGGCCACCATCACCCCGAGCACGAGGCCGACGAGCAGGCTGAGGGCGAGGTTCAACGCCTTGCGCGGCCGGACCGGCTCGACGGGGATGCGGGCGGGATCGACCAGGTGGATGTTGCTCGCTCTCAGTCCGGCGGAAATTCCCGCCTCCTTCAATCGCTTAAGCAAGCCGTCGTAAAGCTGCTGGTTGGACTGAGCCTCGCGCTTGAGAATGTCATACTGGATGAGGAGTTCGCTCAGCCGGCTGGCTTCAGCCTTTTGCGCCTGTACCGCAGCCAGCAACAGTTGCTCGCGTTCGAGGGCTGCCCGGTAGTCTGCCTGGAGGGAATGCAGAACCTTGGTTTCTTCTTTCTCAATTAGATTGCGGAGCTCGGTGAGCTGGTTTTGGAGGCGGACGAACTTCGGATAGTTGGGCCCGAATTGGGTGTTGACCTCGCTCATCTGGGTGCTCAGCTCAATGTAGCGTTCGCTCAGGCGCTGGATGAGCTGGTTCTGGGCGACGGCGGAAACTTTTTGGAGATCGCCGCCCCGGGCCATCTTGTGAAGCGATTCTTTCTGGATACGATCGGCCTGAGCCAAAGTGAATTCGCGGCTCACGTCAACCATTCTCTGGGTGACCAGGTTCTGTTTCTCGTCCAGGTTCACGATCTGGTGCCGGCGTTCGTAGTCCACCAGCGCCTGCTGGGAGCGCTCCACCTTTGCCTTCAGCTCATCCAGTTGTTCGGTCATCCACTCCGAGGCCTTAGTGGTGGTTTGGTACTTGCGGCGAAAGTTGTAATCAATATAGTTGCGCACCAAGGTGTTGGTCACGTCGGCGGCGAGCCGCGGATTGGGGCTTTCAAAACGGATTTCCACCAAACGACTGATGCGCAGCAACTCAACCTGCAGTCGGGAGTGGAACCGCTCCACCAAAATGGTCTCGGCCTTATCCCGGGAGGAACTGACCAACTGCCGCCAGCTCTTTCCCTGCGAAGCAAAATCAGGGTGTTTTTGCAACTGGAGATCTTCGATCGTCTTGAGCGCCAGGGTGTCACTCTGTAGAACCTTGATCTGGGTCCGCAGGAAGTACTCATCGGTGGGGTAATAGCGGAACATTTCATTGAGCGACTGCATGTCCGGCTGTTCCGGCGCAATCTCCACCTTGGCGGTGGCCGAATAGATAGGGGTCATGCGAAAAGTGGCGATGGTCACGAGCGTGGTCAGGACCAGGACGATGGTCAAAACCGTCCACCGTCGCTTGAACAGAATCCGGCAGTACTCCCGCAAGGGATGCTCGGGCCAAAGGGTTTGGATGGGCGGGCCATCGTAGTACGGCGTCGCCAGTTGCCGGGAATCGGCGCGCTCCACCGCTGCGGGATGGTAAGGGGCTAGTTGATTGTGCTCGCTCATTTGGTTTTTCCCTCGTTTGGTTCGGCTTCGCTCACCACAAGTCCCGAACTCCGGCTAACGCCGAAAGATGACGATGCCGGTGGTGATTTGAAGCGCGGCCTCCGCCGCCCGGCGCAGGGCTCGCTTTCCGCCGCTGTCGGGGACAAACAAAATGTCGTTGGCGTGAAGAACCGGGTTCGAACCTTTGGCGCCCAGGATCTTGCTGAGATCGACGGGGATTTCAGCGCTCTGGCCGGTGCGGAAGTCTTTGCGGACAATTACCGCTTTACTGCGCAGGGCGCTGGGCTTCAGATCCTCGGCCAGCGCTAATGCCTTTAACACGGTCATTTCCTCCCGGTCGTCTTTCAAAACAAAACCGCCGGGGCGGTTGACGGCTCCGACCACGTAAACGATTCCGGCGCGCGGCACGGCCACCGTGTCGCCACCCTCAACCGGAACGTTGAAGCGGGGATCGCCGGAGTCGAGCAGGTCTTTGAGTCGGATGACCGTGGTTTCGGGCGATCCCGCCTCGGTGGGACCGGGGTTGCCAGCCGTCCGGTCAGCCGGTGACCCGGCCAGCGGCCGGATGGCTGGGCGGGTGATGACGACGGTGCCGCCAGCGTCATCGGCCAATCCCTCGGCGTGGGCAAGCACTTCGAGGAGAGAAGTCCGGCCGACCGCCTGGTACACGGTTGGCCGGCGGACCGCCCCCACCACCGTGATGGGGTGGCTGCGGTATTCTTTCACGGCGACGCTTACCTGTGGCGAGTTGACTAGCCGGCTTGCCAGGAGGCTCTCCTCCAGGGCCGTCTCCAGTTCAGCAGCGGTCAGGCCGGCAGCGAGGATTTTTCCGGGCAAGAGCGGCAGAGAAAGCTGTCCGCGGGAACTGACCCGGTAGTCGCCTGAGATTTCCGGCACCTCGAACACGCTAATCCGGAGCACGTCGTCCGGGCCAATGGTGTAGTCATGGGCTGCTCGGTCGAGGTGGAGCAGTCGAAAGAGTTGGGTGTTGACATCGGCGCTCTTCTGCAACTCTTGACCGCAAAGGGGCGCGCCCGGAAAGAAAAACAACAGCAGGAGACAAATGATCCTTGCCACGGTGATCCTCACTTGGGCGGATACGCTCCGCAAGGGAACAGCAAACGACAAACGGTTTTTTT
>DATBWB010000048.1 GCA_036514995.1 Candidatus Acidiferrales bacterium | reverse complement strand
GGGCTACCTGATTACCGAGATCGTCCTCCAGCCGCGCATCACCGTATCTACCGAGGCGGAGCGCGACCGTGCCGCCAGGCTGATTGAGAAGGCGGAGAAGAGCTGTCTGGTTTCCAGGTCGATGAAAACGCTCATCCGACTGGAGCCGGAGATCGTCGTGAAGTAGATGGAAAGCGATTCAGCCAAATCGGCTGTGCGGAGCGCTTGGCTCTTCCACCGCTCCAGCGCGAGGCAGGCAAAAAAATGGGGCCGGATGACCTCGCTGAGGGTCAAGGTCACCGGCCCCTCTCTCACCCACCTCCGCAGGCCCGTGGGCAAGAAACGTGACATCTTTACAGACAGGGCTTAGGCCGGTTCTCCGCGCAAAAATTCGTAGCGGTCAATTTCAGCGGCGATTCCCAATTTCTTGGTGCTGTTCTGCGGCTCTACCCGAATAATCCGACCGAGACAGCGCACCCGCACCGGACCAGCCAAAGTAATCTCAGTGGGAAGGGTGAGGACGATCTCCACCGCAGATCCGGGCGAGAGTTGCTTGTCCACGTAAAAGTAGAGGCCACGCGAGCTGACATCCTGGGTTTCGGCGCTGCTTTCGACCGTGCGCCCTTCCTGACCGGCCCAGCGGACCAGCAAGGGGAGGCGCATATGAAATCTTCGATTTATTCTGCGTTCGCCCACGATTTTATCCAGTTCGTTCAATTTCATTTCGGGCTCGAGTTGGATGCTGCCTTTTTGTCGAACTCGGGCGAAGTTTAAGGTCGGGGAGAAAAAGGCACAATAGCCCGTGGGAATCAATTTGGGTGGGCGGAAAGCGGTACGGCGGTACTATGAGTCTTGGGGAGGGCTTTTCAGGTGCCCGGTTCAATCAACCGGTGGTGGATGGCGTAAAGGGCCAGCTCAAGCCGGTCAGAGACGCCGAGTTTGTCAAAGATATTGTGCAGATGGTTTTTCACCGTCTGCTCGCTGATGAAGAGCTTTTCGCCAATCTCGCGGTTGCGGAAGCCCTGAGCGACATGCTGCACAATCTCTTTCTCGCGGTCGCTGAGCAAAGGCTTGTCGCGTTTCACGCCCTGCTCGGAGGACTTGGTAAAGGCGCGCATGACCTCAGCCATCATGCGCTTGTCGAGCCAGATTTCGCCCTGGTGGACTTTACGGATGGACTTGATGAGCATATCGGTGGCGGTCTGCTTGAGGACCACGCCGCGAGCGCCCAGCCGCATGGCGCGGACGATGTCGCGCTCTTCTTCGGAAGCGGTCAGGACGATCACCTTGGTCGTCAGCGAATCGAAGTTGACCTCCTCCAGCACCGTCAGGCCGTCCTTGTCCGGCATGCGCAGGTCGAGCAGCAAAACGTCCGGCTTGACCTTCGGGATCATTTGCACGGCTTCCGCGCCGTTGCTCGCTTCGCCCGCCACCACCATGTCCTCTTCGGCTTCGAGGAGCTTCCTTAACCCGTCGCGGAAAATAGGATGATCGTCGGCAATCGCGACGCGAATGGCTTGCTTCGATTTGGCCATCTTAGTTCACCGGCACGTCCACCGTCAGCCGCGCGCCGTGACCCGGCGTGGATTCTATCATCAGGCGGCCGCCGATAGTGCGTGTTCTCTCCTTTATCGAAATGGGACCGAGGCGAAGCTGATCCAGTTCCTCGCTCGAAAGACGACCCGCAAAACTGAAGCCTCGGCCATTGTCGTCCACCACGAGCGAGATCCGGTTTTCCTCTTCGCGCAATTTGACTACAACGTGACTTGCTCCTGAGTGTTTCTTGATGTTGTTCAACCCCTCGCGGACAATCTGGAAAAGTTCCCGGCAGATCTGCACCGGCAGCTCGCGCGCCGGCGGTTCGCCCAGCACGTCCACCGCAATGCCGGTCTCGCGCGCGTACCGCTCAGCCATGTCGCGCACCAGGTCCATGAAGTCTTCGCTCTCCACGTGGATGGGCTTCAAATCGCTCACAAACTGGCGCAGATCGAGCGTCTCCTTGTGAACCAGCTCCTGCAAATGGCTCAGGTCCCGGCGGAGCTTCTCCGGGTTCCGCGCCGCCAGCCGCTTGTAAACGTCGAGCTGCATCTCCACGCTCACCAGCGTCTGAAGCACGCCATCGTGGAGGTCGCGGGCAATCCGCGCTCGTTCGTTCTCCACCGTCCGCGCTCGCAAATGGCGAAGCAAGAAAAGGTTCTCCAGCGTCGGGCCCACCTTCCTCAGAATCAGGTCCAGAAGCCGCAGGTGCTCGGCGGCGAACTCCCCGTGGCGATTGACCAGCAGGAGCCTGCCTGCCGGCACGCTGCCAAACGTGAAGGAGACAGCCAGAGCCGAGCGCACGCCAAAATGCTCCACAAAATCCGCCGCCGGCACAGGGACCTGGCTCAGCTCCACCTTCTTCCCTTCCCTCCAACCCGCGCCTTCCGCCGGAATCTGGCCAAGGCGGTTCCAGTATAAATTCGTTTCCAGCCGGTCCAGAAAGAACCACGGGCGCTGATCGGAAAGACGTTGCTCCAGCCGAATGCGCTCGGGCGAATCCTCGTGAAAGTTCCAGAGGTAAAGCCGGTCCGCGTCCAGGTCATAAAAGGCGAGCAGGCAGCGCTCGACATCGAAAATGCGCCCGATCACTCCCAGGACCTGGCGCAGCGATTCGCCAAAGCCCTGCTCCACCCGGATCATGTCAGTAACCTCGCTCACCACGCTGCGCTGCTCGTCGCGCCGGCGTTGCTCGCCACCGAGGTAGGTCAACCCGCAACCCACCCCGGCCGCGCATGCCCCCATCAACCACCATCGGGGCGATTGAGCAGTCACCGCGCTGAGTCCGCTCGGCATAGCCAGCAAAGCCGTTCCCGTCACCGCCATGATCGGAGCAAAGGGCAGTCCCCGCGGGAATCCCCACCGCAGGCCCGCCACCATGCTCAAAAATGCAAACAAAAACAAAAACCCAACCAGCGACGGAAAGGCAACCAGGAACGCCACCAGGAAAACCAGGTCCGCAACATGAAAAGCCCATCCCAAGACCGTGCGCCGCACCACTACCAGCCCGGCCACGCTCACCAGCAAAAATGCCAGCGGCAGCCAAACCCAGGTGCCCACGCCGCCGAACGTCACCCCGGTGGCCAGAAATGCGATCCAGAGCAGCAGCGCATACAACAGCCGCGACGACTGAACCAGTCGCTCCAGTTCGGAGGTCGAGCCGCTCGGGGGAACAAATGCAAACGATTCAACTGCCATCTTCCCTACGGAAGGCAGCAAGTACTGGTAAGCTTAGGCTAGTACTAGACCGATGTCAATGCTTTCCTGAGATGGGGACGTTCCAAGGGGGTAACTAGGCTTAAGCCTGTGGCGTCCTGTGGATACGAGGAAAATAGGAAAGCCGCACCGCCACCACAACCTGCCTGTTGTCGCTGGACAGCCTTGCCCCTGACAGGGTCTCAGCTTCGAGAACCCGGACTAGAACCCTGCCAGTAAGCTCCGGAGGGAAACCGAACTTCCCAGCCTCCGGCTCGCCTGATAGCCTTTTTTCGATTTTCGAGTTTCGATGTTGGAGTTTCGTCCTCCGGGAGCTCTCACTGGTTCCCGGTTTTCGGTTTTCGGTTTTCGGTTTTAGCTTTTCGCTTTTCGATTTTCGAGTTTCATCCTCCGGAAGCTCGCCGTGGTTAGCCATTTTCGAGCTTCTCTCTCCGAGTGGCCGATCGGAGCTTGCCGATTTTCAATTTCCGATTTTCGAGTTTCGGTTTCCGGTTTTCGATTTTCGAGTTTCGTGCTCGTCAAGCTCGATTTGGTCTCCGGTTTTCCGGTTTGGGGTTTCCAGTCTTGAGTCTTGAGTGTTGTGTCTTGTGTCTTCGATTTTCGATTTTCGAGTTTCGAGTTTCGTCTTCTCGCAATCAGCCACTCTTTTTCTTTGGAGGATTTGGTAAACTAGCTCGTTAGGTGCGCCCGTAGCTCAGCGGATAGAGCGGCAGGCTTCGAACCTGAAGGTCGGGGGTTCAAATCCCTCCGGGCGCGCCAGTCCTTTTCGAACCCCCTTTCATTTCTCCCACCCTTTGCGACGCGGAGGATGGGCCGCCACCTTCTTGCCTGTGTTAGGATGCAAGGCCAATTGGGGCCAGACGGGACCTAGGCGCAAATCGTGACTCCATGGGAGAAGAAGATGAAGAAATTGATCCAAGTCCTAACGGCCGTTACCCTCGCCGCAACCAGTTTGGCATCAGGCCCAAGCGCCGAACAGAATGTTTCGGTTGAGGAGGAAATCAAACAGCTGGACCGTGCGGAAAGTGAAGCCGTGCTGCGGAGTGATCTGACGATATTAGACAAACTTTGGGCAGATGATTTCACCGTCAACGCTCCCAACAATCAGGTGGTCAAAGGGAAGAAAGAAGTGGTAGAGCTCGTCCGCTCTGGCGTAATCAAGTATTCTTCCTTCGTGCGCGAGATTGAGTCTGTGCTCCCTCAGGGAGACACTGTCATCGTGATGGGATTGGAAACCGTTCAGCCAGTCGGCAATGCTCCCGGAGCGGGACAAACGTTACGCCGCCGCTATACCAACATTTGGATGAAGAAAAAAGGTCAGTGGCGGTTGACGGCACGGCACGCCAATATTGTTTGTCAAAGGTAAGGGGTCAAGCTCACACGTCCCAGGAGCGTGTGGCGGAACTCGGCGAGCGCATTCGTAGGCGTCTTGAGTGTTACGTTCCGCGCCCGGTACTGCCGGTCGTTCACGATCAAATAGATTTCGTCCTGACACGACCTTTGGTTAGAGCCTCAGGTCATTTTCTGTCTAGGGTAAGGGATTTCGGTCAGGATTTGGCGGATAGGGAGAGTTCCAAAATCGTCCCCTCGGGCGCGCCATTTGTTCTTTCTTGTCGGTGCGCGGCATTTCGGCTATTTCCTTGCTCTCAGGGGTGCACGCAATCATTTCTGTATATCGATGCTCACGCCCCCTGGCGGAAGCCGCCTGCTCCGAGCAGCATCGCGCTCCCACCGGCTTCCACAAAGTCGTGGCTGCCTTCCGCATGTGTGTTATACTCAGCGCTCGGTGTCAAGAAGTCGGAATGCGTCAGTGCCTTCCGGGCTGCAGTTTACGGCCTGCCTCACCTGACTTCATCCGGTTCCCCATCGGCGTTTCCAAGCGATCTGAATCCGGCTGGGTGCCGAGACACCTCGCGAGCGGCGCAGCAGAGAGTTAAGGAGAGAAAGAGAATGAAGAATCTGTTTGTCGGCAACATGAGTTTCCAGACTACGGAAAGCGATTTGCGGGCGCTGTTCGAAGCGTTCGGGCAGATCACACGCGTCCACATAGCGACGGACCGAGACACTGGTCGGGCCCGCGGCTTTGCTTTTGTGGAAATGGCCAATGACGAAGAGGCAGCCAAGGCGATTGCGGCTCTCGACGGAAAAGAGGTTGGCGGGCGCAACCTGAAGGTGAACGAAGCACGCCCCAAAACGGAACGGAGCGGGCCAGGGGGCAGTGGCGGCCGCGGCCGGGGCGGATTCTCGAACGAGGATCACCGCGAAGCCGCGCGCAAGCCGCGCGAACCCCGCTGGTAGCGTCAGACGATGCCTTTGCCGGTCGCGACTTTGTTCGCGCCCCATCCTGATTTCAAGGAGACCCCATGGCAACGCGGTCGAGAACCACGTTTCAAAAGCGCCAGAAGGAAATGAAGAGAGTGGAAAAGCAGCGCATGAAAGCCGAACGGCGTGCGCAGAGAAGCCTCGCCAAACGCGCGGCAAACGAAGCCCCGAACGAAAACGTAACCGTGCCCGCCGAGTCTGAACCGCAAAGCTGATTGGGGGCGGCTTCAACGAAGTTGACCCATCTGTGGAATATCAGACACAGTCTGGGCCAACGGAAGAGTTCTGAAATCGTTCCCCAGGGCGCGCCATCCCTTTTTTCGTTTGATATCCAACAACTTGGAGAGATACCCTTCTGTGTGTTTAGAACCCCATGCTCAACCTGATTCTGACGGCTCGGATCATTACGGAAAGAGACCACTTTCTGTCCGAGGGACCTTAGACTGCAGCCGCCGTTTCGCAGGAGATACGAGAGCCCACGCACGGAAGGGGGAACGGGAAGATTTGAGCACCGAACGGTGGCCGTCCTAACTTGATATGTACGATCGGCGTCAATTCCTGAGAATCCTAACTGCATTTGCGCCAGCAACCGTTATCACTTTACTTGGCGCCCGCTCACTCCCAGAGAAACCACTGACAGTGCGCTCAAAAGACGGCACGCGTATTGCGTTTGAATGTCAGGGATCCGGGCCCGCTCTGCTTCTGGTTCACGGCGGCATGGGTGACCATAGCCGTTGGGAACGGGTGTTGCCTGCATTTTCCGCTCGTTTCCGTGTTTGCGCGATGGACAGGCGAGGTCACGGCCAGAGTGGTGACGCTCAAGAGTATTCCTTTGAGAGAGAATTTGAAGATGTTGCAGCGGTGGCTGATTCGTTGAACCCACCGGTTTCCGTGATTGGCCATTCCCTGGGCGCCATCTGTGCAGCCGAGGCAGCCTTGCGCACGCAAAACATCGATCAGTTGGTCCTGTATGAACCACCGTTTCCAGTGGGTGGCCCCGTAACGGACCTCACGGTTCTCAGCAGGTTTGAAGATCTTGTGCGAAGAGGTCAGAAGGACGCAGCGCTAGAAATGTTCCTGCGTCACATCGTGAAGCTATCCGAGACTCGAATCGCCGCGGCGCGGAAGAACCCAAGCTGGACAGCACGTGCGCGCACCGTTGACGTACAGGTCCGGGAAATACGGGCGCTGAATGCCTACGAATTTGTTCCGGCGAAATTTGGGAAGCTGACGATTCCGACGTTACTGGTGATGGGCTCTCAAACGGCTGGCCATCACCGGGCCGCGATTGAGGCTCTGGCTCGCGCGTTGCCAAACCAAATGCTCGTGATCCTGCAAGGTCAGGAGCACGACGCCATTGAAGCAGCCCCCGAGTTGTTTACAAATGCAGTTCTGGAATTCTTGAAATCCCGTCCGGCAAGCTAAGCAACCTCAAAGTTCTGAAATCGTCCCCCAGGGCGCGCTACTCTTTCGATCAGTTACGGCAATCGCTTGACGGCTTGCGGCTGACTGTGGCGGAAGTTGTAGCGGAAGCATGTTTTCGACCAAGTCTAAGAGTGCGCTTGGCGTAATCGTCCACGCTCACTGTGGCTAGCTTGGCCTTGGGGCACGGTTCCTGGCGCAAACCGGAGCCGAGGTCTAGGGTTCCTGCGCTGGCTTATGCTTCCTACCCGGGCTGGACTTCGGCGAATGTGCGATGCGATATTCATCGAGTTCCGCGTCGCCGATGGAGTAGTGAGGTTTCAGCGGATCGTCGGCGTTGGCAAGTTCTCGCTGCAGTCGGTGAGAACAGATGTCGGGAGCGTCTTGATACCGCGCGCGTTGTGACAGGAAGGCCTGGTTTGAGATGGTCAGCTTGACTTCCCGTGACTGATCCGCTGTCGTCCCTCTGACGGCAAACGTGTACTCCCGCACGTTTGCCTTGGCTTCAAAGCCGATATATGCGACGTGGATCGCGGCGCTCATTCGTTCGCCTCGTGAGGCACTCTCGGTGAGCCTTGCGGTCGCTCCGGACGCGCAAGGCGGAAGCGAGCCCGCCCGAAGCGGGCTCGCCTTTTCCGTTGACTACAGGGTGATGACATTTTCCGCTTGCAGGCCCTTCGGACCCTTGCAAACTTCGAACTCCACCGCTTGACCGTCATTTAGCGACCTGTACCCCTCCGCCTGGATGGCGGAGAAGTGTACGAAGACGTCCTCGCCGGACTGGCGCTGAATGAACCCGTAGCCCTTGCTGGCATTGAACCACTTCACTGTTCCTTGTTCTTTCAACTGATTCCTCTTTCTCTTTTCGTGTCTAAGCTATTTGGTGTCTCCAGTCCCATCTAACGGGTGCCTTCAGCCGCCAAAAACGAAAACGGCTGCAAGTGGTGTCCCTGCAGCCCCTCTCTACGAACCCAAAGGTTTTACAAGAGCATCAAACGCACCCCGACACTAGCATGACTTGGGCGAAGCTCCTACCCCTATTTTGCTGTTCTGTCGCTCCCAGATTCCTGCAATGGGTTAGAAGGACAACCAGCGCGTTACTGGTGAACAAAGATTGCATGGAGCATGCGCAAGAGTGCTATAGAATTAAAGTTTCAGCGCGCATCGAGCTCGCAATCGAGAATCCCGATAGGGAGGAGTTCTGTCTGCATGCAGCCTACCGCCAAGACAGGAAACAACCAGCGAAATCGAATCACGGAGAACGCCATTGGTTCAGAGCGCCACGCTCCCGCCGACGGCGGCAAGCTGATCGTGCTGACGGCACCGCTCACCGAAGCGATTGACCACGCCGGTTACTTCATCCAGATGGCTCTGGCGTCGCTGCCGCAGTGGATGGAGTTTGTGCTAGACAAGAAATATCCGAAATGGCGCGAGGTAGAGCGCGACGAGGACGGCTCGGCGCGATACATGCCCGCCGGGGTGCGCGTACTGGAGAAATCGCTGCTGCGCGAATTCGGTTCTGAGGACGTGGTGGCCTGCTTCCCCGACGACCTGGATCGGTTTATCGGGCCCAATACGCGCGTCGTGGCCGTCTCCACCCACAACCCGCTGGGCGTCACGTTTGCGGCAGGTGTGTACGCCTCCATTCTCGGCTCGTCGAAAATGCCGCTGAATTCGATCTACGCCCGCGCTATGTTCTCCGGGATCAAGCTGAGTCTCTACCGGAAGAATTTCCGGGTGGTGGTGGGCGGATCGGGGGGCTGGCAGATCACTCAGACCAATACGTTTGACGAGCTGGGCATCGACTGCGTCGTTGAGGGCCGCAGCGAATCGCTGGACACCCTAGCGCTGTTTCGCAAGGCCATCGCGGGGGAAACGCTGCCGCGAGAAATCACCGTGGGGCATCCCACAACGCGCGACGCCATCCTGTTCCCCGACCGGCGCACCACGTTCGGTGTCGTGGAAATGACCACCGGCTGCGGGCGCCGCTGTAATTTCTGTGCGCCGGACCTGAACCCGCAGATCGACTTGCCCAAAGCGAGAATCATGGAAGCGGTCCGAGCCAACGTGCGGCACGGCAACAAGCAGGTCTCTCTTGCCACCGAGGACATGTTCATCTGGGGCCAGGTGCACACCGACACGCCGTTCTTCTTCCCCAACCGCGAAGCGCTGGTGGACCTCTATTCAGAAATTGTGAACACGCCGGGCATCGAGCAGCACGTGCTGAGCCATTGCACGATAGCGCCCTTCGTCGTGGACCCGGAATTGATCCGGCAGCTTTCCGATGTGTTGCTACCGAAAAGTCCCATCCATCTGCCGCGGCTCAGCACCCACCCACAGAAAAAAGCTCTATGCCCGCTGATCGGGCTCGAGACCGGCTCGGTCCGCATGGCCAAGCAGATCATGCCCAGCAAAGGCATGCCGTTTCCCATTGACGATTGGCCCAGCATAGTCCTGGAAGGCCTGCGCGTGGCCAACCAGAACAACTGGTTCCCCATGATGACCCTGATGGTGGGCAACCCCGGCGAAACCGATCAGGACGTCCGGGAAACGCTCGATCTGGTGTACGAGATAGAGCGCCGCGGCCTGTTCGCCTTCCTGGTGCCTTCCATTTTCACGCCGTTGCACGACACGCGCATGGAACATCAGACGGGCGTCACCCACACCCGCCAACTCCGCCCCCTGCAATGGCAGCTCATCATGGGGTGCTGGAAGATGAACCTGCGCCCGGGCCAGTATAGCTGGTGGGGCCCCATGGCCTGGCGCGTCGGATCACTGTTCCTGTGGCTCTACCGACTGCGCAAACTGAACGGCCCCAATTTCACCTGGCCGCTGATGATGTTCGCGGGCTTGGCCCCGGAAAAAATCATCCAACGCATGGGCAAGGCTTACGTCGGTAAGCCGCTCGTGACCAAGAGCCGCCGGGAACTGATCGCTTCGCTGCGGCCTAACTACCTGCAATACCTCCGCGGCGATAACGGCGATTTGCCCGAAGGGTTCAGCCGCCCCGCCCTGGGCCCCACTGGCCCAAGAAAGATTGACTTCGAGCCGGCAACACTGAGTTCTGAAATCGTCCCCTAGGGCACGCCAGCCTCAGCGAAGAGCGATGCACAGAACCATAACGAACCTGAAGGTCGGGGGTTCCCTTCGGGCCTTAGGCGACGCTTCCCGACAAATGACGCCGGGACGCAAACTGCGCGCAGGGCAAATACATCCCTCCGGTCTGCGCGCGGCAAGCCGGGCGCACCAAGTCCTCCTCAGACTCCCAGGAACTCTCCGCCCCTGGGACACAGCGCTCTCTCAACAATCTTTAGAGGGGTAAGACGTTGCCCGGTCAAGCCACGGTCGGGGACAGAGAGTCCTCAGGCGTAGGGGAGATTCTGCTGCACGTTCGGCCAGCGACCCGGCGCGTACACGGGCCTTCGGCGTCCTAGTCTTCGCCCGGACTCGGCGGGGCAGGAGGCCGGGCGTCCGAGTGCTTCAAACTTGGGGCACCATCCTGGGCAAACGACTGCCCTTTTGCTGGTTGAAACGGCAGTTTGGGACCTAGCCCAAGAGTTTTCTCACACGGCTTCCCAACGCAAGAAGGCCAGTTCCTACAAGCAACAGGGAAGCGGGTTCAGGAACGTAAGTGACTCCTGTTGGCAAAAGCAGATCAACACCGCTAGGCCCGCCACAACATTCGAAAAACTGAACCTCGAAAGGGTGTACCCCAGCGGTGAGAAGCGCGCTACCTGAAACCACAGCGGGCCCGTGCGCGCCCCCATCGTCAACGACCAGTAAGCCGTCGATAAACAGCAGGCTACCGTCGTCGGAATCCAGCGTGAATGTGTAGAGACCTGTAGCTGGGATAAGGAGCTGACCGAACATATCCGCACCGAAATCAGGGAGCGCAAATGGGTGCCAAGCATATCCGGTGCCGGTTGCGAACATGATGTCGGGCGACGTGAAAGTCCCAACCAAACCGCTGTAGGGTGTGCCGCCGCCGACAAGGCTGTGTCCTGAATACACGTTTACCGTAACGAAGTTGTCGGCAAGGCACGGAAGAGCAAAACAAAGCACGACCGCAAGTGCGGCCAGAATCTTTTTCATCTTTGTCCTCCAAGGGCCTTTGAGGGAAAGGGGCACGGTAGGGTTCTCATACTTCAGCCCCCTACATGTCGTTTATGCACGCACGGTTCCAATGGGGGCGACCGCCGTAACAGATTGAAAATACGGTGGTTGCCAAGGACTCTCGTCTCTCGGCAGGGCAGCGAAAGTGATAAGAGCTGCAACTTGAATGCAAATCCCTTCACCCAGGCGCTCCAGTTCGGAGAGTTCCAGAAGTA
>DATBWB010000047.1 GCA_036514995.1 Candidatus Acidiferrales bacterium | reverse complement strand
GGCAGGGGGCAAGCCCCTGCCCTACCCGAGAAGGCAAACCATATTCGCCTTACACGGTCATTGTGACTCTTGGGATTGCGCGTTCCCGGCCTGACTGCCCAGTTGACCCAGGAGGTAACCCGCCCCGAGGAAAACGGTAAGGGCAGCAAATGTGAATTTCCAGCGAGGCGCCCAGGCGAGCGGGGACACGAACCCTTCGGTCACCCCGGCCGCCACAGGCATGGGGATGCAACTGAGAATGAGCTGAATGACGCGGCGGCCGTCGCGACAAGAGCTAGGTCCAGCTCGAAAACCCCAAACCCACGAACGCCGCGGGATGGATCTCGCAGTTCAGGAAGAAGCAGACCCTAGAGCAAAGGTGTGCCAGGCCCAATTTGAGCTGCTAGTGCCGTTCCAACTTATTGCACCCAGCCCAGCGGCCGAAGCCGCTGGGCTGAACAGGAGATGTTTGGCCTGTCCGTCTACCGAGCACCACGTGGAGTGCGGGAGCTTGCTCCCGCTTTGGAAAGGCGGCGAGCCGCCGCACTCCATATTGGGCGACTTTTGGGCGTTGCGCCAATCTCAGATTTACATCTGTCGAAGAAACTCGCCGATTCTTTGCACCTCGCCGGGCGTTAGACCCGGATGGATTTCCAGCACGAGCAGGTTTTCCGCCAGCCAGTCGAGGTCCTCGCTCTTCTGGGGCTCGAGCGGCTCCTGAAAAAAAGGCCAGGTCGGGCGGAGGGTGATACCGCGGCGCTCGGCTGCCCGGATCCAATCCTCAAGCCCTTTCCCCGTTTCCGAGATATCGAAAAGCAGATAGGCCCAGTTGCTCTCCTCAAAAGTCTCCGGGCGGACGAGGCGTGGCCTTCCGGGACAGGACGCGAGTTGAGCGACGATCTGTGACGCCTTTTCGCGCCGGCGGCACAGATCGCGCTCAAGCCGCTTGAGCAGCTTCAGGCCGCGCCGTGAGGCCATCGCGCTCATCTTGGAGTCAAACCTTCCGAGATCGTAGAAGTTTTGAGTGTGCGCCTGAACGTCGCGGCCACGAGCGCTTGCCCAGCGCATCATGCGCTCGAGCCGCGAACCGGCCAGCGCGCTCAGCCGGCACCACCGCGGCCGATTGGCCACGTAGTCCGCCAGTCGCAAGATTCCGTACCGGGCCGCGCCGCGTGGATCGTCGCATAAGGCCAGCGCTAATTCCCTGGCTCGATGGACTTGCTGCGCATCGGCAATGGCCAGCAATCCCCCGCCGAAATTCCAGTCGCTCTTGGTCAGAGAAAAAGCGGCCAGATCGCCCAGCGTCCCCACCGGCTGGCCATCGAGTCGCGCCCCCCAGGCCTGAGCGCAATCTTCGATGACCGGGACCTGACGCGCCCGTGCGAGGCGCATGATTTCTTTTGTTTTTGACAGAGCACAGCCGTATAGATGCGGGAGAATCACCGCCGCTTCCCTACCCGAGAGTCTTGCGGACAATTCCGGCAACTGCGGGGAAAGATCGCGTCCGATGGGATAGAAGACGGGTTGCGCTCCGGCGCGCTCGACGGCTTCGACCACCTGCCGGCAAATGAAATTGGGGAGAAGCACCTCCCGCCCGCGCGCGTCGAGGACGTTCAAGGCCAGCAGCAGGCTGCCGCGCCCAAAGCCGGTGCCGATCACCCCTGCCGCCGGAAGCCAGTCCCGTTCCAGCTTGCTGGAACGGGACCAGCGGGCAAAGGCAGCCTCCAGGTTTTCCGTGGCATGCAGCATGATCTATAAGCGCGACCAGTTCGCGATGAGGCAGAATAGGATTATAGGGGAGGAAAGCCGCCACGAGTGCCGTTCTAACTTATGGGCCCCGTTCCAGCCCGCCGCGGCGGGGAAAGGGATTGGAACGGGACTCAGGGGAAATACCCGCCAATAGTTGGAACGGCAGGATGAGATCGAATCAGCGTTGCGGCTTTCCGGTGGGCTGGCTCTGACCTTGCTTTAGACCGCGCTCCAAGGCTGCCCGCGCCTCAGCAGCCGGATCATAAAGAAATTCCCATTCCATGTAGCGAGTGCCGTTCTTGTAAACGCGGATGGAGCGGCGGTTGGATTTGCCGGCCACGCCGATGATGCCGGTGCCAATGGCCTGGGTCGGCGAGATCCCCGGCGCACCTGTGCCGGTTGGAGGAACAGTCGGAGAGGGGGGAAATGGTGGCAACGGACGTTGGCGTGGTGTTCGGGGCGACGCTGGAGGCGGCGGGGTCCCAGGCGGACCGACATCTCCTTCATATTCTTCTTCCGCTGCTTCTTGTTCCTCTTCGCGGGGTGCCCGGGGCGGTTCTTCCGGACCAGGTTCGGGAGCAGGCGTGGCTTGCACGTCGGGTGGCTGCGGGTACGGCTGCAGCGGGCCGGTTGGCCCGGCGCCCGTAGTCGGCAGCAATCCGGCGCCACCCACCGGCGCAACCGCCGCCAGCCCGGAGCGCAGCATCACGCTGCCGAGGATGGAACCATCCGGCGCCAACCGGAGCAAGCGCCACTCGCCGTCGCGGCTCATCGGGTTCTTGTAGAGCTGTCGCAGAAAGCGAATATTGTTTTTCGGCTCGACCAGTTCCTCGAGCTTCGCGGGGAAGCGACCAAACCTTTTGTAAAAGAGGCCGACGGCGCGGGCGTATTGTTCGCCGCGAAAGATCATCTCTTCCTCTTTTTCGCGCTGCCCCTGGACCAAGGCGCGAGGAACAGCAACCGCCGCCGCGAAGGAAAGAAGGGCTACCATGAGGAGCAAGATCAGCAGCGCATACCCCCGCTCCAGATGAGCCGCGGCTTTCCGTCTCATGGCTGACTCACCCCGGGCCCGCCCTCCTCGAGGGGTAGCACCGCCCGGCGACCATCCGTTGCGTCCTCGAACTCGATCACATTGGCACCGATTCGAATCACCCGAAAGCGCCGCAAGAGCACTTCACCGGCGGCCGCCACATAGATCTGTTCACCGTCGGTGAGCAGCGCCTTGCGTCCGCCACCCTCTTCCAATACGCCGTAGAAGCGGAGCGGCACCTGAAGCGGCGGTGGAGCTTGAGCTTGCTGGGGCAATTGTGGCGCGACCGGATGCGGCGGGATGTAGTAGTCGAAGATATTCCGTTTCGAGCCGCGATACTCGACTCGCTGCACCGCCTCAAGCCGGTCCAGCAGCAACCGCGGGTCGCTCACCGCCAAGCTCTCCGCCCGGGCCGAACCACTTGTCGCCGCCGGCGCCGTGGCCGGAGCAGCCTCCGGCGACATCAGCCGGCGCAGATTCCACCAGGCAAGGAGCCCGATCAGGGCGGCCAACGCAACGGTGAGGACCTTCCGCTTCATGGCTGAAGTGCCCTAACTGCGAAAATAGGTTCCAACGCGCAAGGACAGGCGAATCTTGCCTGCCGCCGCTGAAGTGAGAGAAAGGCTTTGGATCAGGTAGAAGCGCTCGGAACGCTCCAGCCGATTCACAAATGCAACCAGCGCGCCGTAGTCGCCTTCGACCACGGTAACAATTTCCACTTCGCTCAGACCTTCCTCCGGCGAGGGTGGGGACTTGAAGCTGATACTATTTTTTTGCGCTCCCGTCTCCACCGCCATCCTGTCCAATTCGCCAACGATGCCCGAATAGCCAGCCCTGGCGCTCAGGAAGCGGCGTTCATAGAAGTCCTTTCCTTTCGCCTGGGCCTCGCCCAGGCCTGACTGGATGGCTTGCAACCGAGCCACGCTCGAGTGCAACTGGTTGCGCCGAACTTGGAGGGCGCGGGCAGTCGCTTCCTGCTCCGGCCGCTCGGTGCCGCCGCTGCGAACGGTCACAAAAATCAGTACCGCATCGAGCAAGAGCAACACGGCCAGGCCCGCTTCCACCCGTCTCTTCCACTGCTTGCGACCTCGTCCCATCTCAAGATGCCCCGTATCCGGCGGTCAGCTCGACGCGAATTTCCTCACCCGGCCGCCCGGAAGGCGCGGTTTCCGACTGAACCTCGACACCCTGGAACGCCGGTGATTTCTCGAGCCGGCGAAGCAGTTCGATGACGCTGGCAGCGTCGCGCGCCACGACCGTCAGTTTCACCTGCACGCGCCCGCTCGCCTCCTGTCGCGGAATGATCGTGGAGACGTGCACGCCGCCGGGCAACTCCTTCTCCAGGTCCATGAAGATTTGAGTCCACGAAAAAGACTTCAGCCCGATGAGCCCGTTCAGGAAAGCGGCGCGGGTGAAGACCCGCGCGATGTCCGGCCGTCGGAGCAGCCCTTCGATCCTGCGTTGCTCGGCCTCGAGCGCCCGGATGTCGCTGGAAAGTTGGCCAGCCCTGGTCCGCATCGCTCGTGTCGATTGATAGTTGTCAATGCTTTTGGCCGTCAGGAAAGCCGCTGCCGCCAAGGCCGCAATGCCGAGCAGCGCCGAAGCCAGATAGAAGGGCCGATTATTGAGCAGCGGTTCGGTGGCAAGGTTCAGGGAAATTTTCATGGTTCTATTGATCTTCTAGCGATTCAGCATCCAGCCAACTGCCGCGGCGAGATAGCGGTCCACCGTCTCCTTCTGCTGCATGGTCAGTCCCGGCTCAAGGCGGCGACTTGGCTCAAGCGGCGCGATGCGGCAGCCGGTCTCGCGCTCCATCCACGCGCGTAACTCCGCCCAATCGCCTTCCAGCCCGCCCACGCGCAAGACGCCAATCGGGCTGTGCCAGTTATCTTGGAAGTAAACAACCGACGGGTAGATCTCGTCGAACAATGCCCGGCCGGTGGCGTCCGCGGGAGACATTTCGACCGAGCGATACAGGCACAGCATGCCGTCGCGCTCGATCGCGGTGGTCAATGCCCCGCCGTTCAGGCGGGTGAGCCCGCCACCCATTCCCGGCACTCCTTCGAGCAGCGGCAGCGCGGCCAGGGTCGAGGGCAGGATCACTCCCGCCCCATAACCTGCCGCCTCCAGAATGACCTCGTACTGTCTCAGAATGTCTCGCCGGGCCACCGCCACCATCAGTTCGACACCGCCAGCCGGATTCGGCTGCTCTTGCCAGGAAACGACTGCATCCTCCACCGGAAAGGGCAAGCTTTTCTTGAGACGCCACTGGATAAGAGAGAGCGCTTCGGCCCGCCGCTGGGGCAGATTGTCAAAATGAAGGAGGAGGACGCGCGCCGCCAGATCGGGCACGATCAGCGTCACATCTCGCCCGTGGTCGCCTACTCTTTCGAGTGCCCGTCCGAGGGCGGTTTCCACTTCGGCCTGCTGCAGGACATTGGACTCAACGGGAGAAGGTCTCACTGCGCCGGCAGGGAGCGGTTCAATCGCGAATTGTTCCAGGCTGCGGCCCCGCTTGGCGGCGTGCCTGGCTACGGCCACGCAATCGGGAGCAATTTCGCAGCACAACGGCGGATGGGGCATCGCCCCCAGCCAAGCGCCAACGCTGCCAAACAGCCCGGGAGCTGAAAAGGAGAGACTCAGAACCAATTCCCCTGCCCTGCACCATACGGTGCAGAGCCCTGTCAAACGTTTTCGATAAAGGTGACCTTGTTGATCTCGCGCAAGGTGGTGACCCCGGCCCTGACCTTCCGCAGCCCCGTCTCGCGCAGAAACGTCATGCCTTCTTCCTTGGCAGCTCGTTTGATTTCCGAGGTGGGACGGCGGTTCACGATCATCTCCCGGATGCGATCGGAGAGATCGAGCAGCTCCTCGATGGCCGTGCGCCCGCGAAAGCCTGTCCCCGAGCATTCGATGCAGCCAGGCCCCTCGTAAAGCGTGTACTGGCTCCACTCCGCCGGATCAAGGCCGGATTCGGCAAGCGTCTCCCGCGAGTAGCGAACCGCCCGCTTGCAGCTTTCGCAGGTCACCCGCACCAGCCGCTGGGCCAGGATGCAATTCAACGCCGAAACAAAATTATAGGGCTCAACCCCCATGTTGATGAACCGGCCGATCACATCCACCACATTGTTGGCATGCACCGTGGTGAATACCAGGTGGCCGGTCAAGGCCGACTGGATGGCGATCTGCGCCGTCTCCATATCACGGATTTCGCCGACCATGATTTTGTCCGGATCGTGCCTCAAAATGGAGCGCAGCCCGCGGGCAAAGGTGAGGCCCTTCTTCTCGTTCACCGGAATTTGGGTGATGCCACGGATTTGATACTCGACCGGGTCCTCGATGGTCACGATCTTGTCTTCGTCTGTCTTGATTTCGCTAATGGCGGCGTAAAGGGTCGTCGTCTTGCCGCTCCCGGTAGGCCCGGTCACCAGCACCATCCCGTAGGGCTCATGGATATAACGGCGAAACTTCCTCAGATCGCTCTCGTCAAAGCCGATGACATCCAGATTGAGGTGGCGAAATTTCTCGCTGAGGGTTTCTTTGTCCAGCACGCGCAAGACCGCATCCTCACCGTTAATGGAAGGCATGATGGAAACGCGAAAATCAATGTAGCGGCCCTTGTAGCGCACCCGGAAGCGACCGTCCTGGGGAATGCGTCGCTCGGCGATGTCCAGCTCCGACATGACCTTGATGCGCGAAAGGATGGTGGCTTGCCATTCTTTCGAGATGGGCTGCATGGCGAACTGGAGAACCCCGTCAATGCGATACTTGACGGCGACTTCCTGATCGCCGCTCTCGATGTGAATGTCGCTCGCCCGACGCTCCAGCGCCGTAAAAATCAGCGTGTCCACCAGCCGCACCACCGGGCTCACCCCGGTATCCTTGGTCAGGCGATCGATCGAGATCGTTTCCTCGCCCTCTTCTTCCGGAACCACATCCAGGGTGAAACCCTCGGTGGCTTGCTCGAGTACTCGTTGGGATTGCTCGGTGCGCTTCAAAAGATCGCCGATTTCAGTCGCGGTGGCCACCTTGAGGGCCAGCTTGCGGCCAAGCAACAGCGCCAGCTCGTCGGTTTGCGGGACCCGGCTCGGGTCGGAAACGGCAATCACCAGGGTGTTGTTGACCGCTTCCAGGGGCACAAAATTGTAACGAAACATCAAATCCGCCGGGATGGAGCGGAAGAGTTCCGGGTCAATGTGATGGTCGTGGAGCTCAATGAAGGGGCACCGGTAGCGTTCCGCCAGGCGGCGTGTTCGCTCCCGCTCTTCCGTTTCCTCCGGAAGCGCGTTGGCATGAAGGGGACGATTTTCCATATCCATCCTTGCTTTTACCGCGTCTGAGCGCCCAGCGAAAAAATGGGCAAATAGAGCGAGATCAAAATAAACGCTACCACAAAGCCCATGAAAAGCAACATGGCCGGCTCGATCAGCGACGTGAGCGTTGCCATGCTTGTGTTGACGTCCTCTTCGTAGAACTCGGCCACGCTGGTTAACATCTGGGGCAAGGCTCCGGTGGCCTCGCCCACCTCGATCATCTCGATGGCCATCGGCGGGAGCAAAGCGGTGGCTTCCAGGCTGGCGTGCAGCGACTGCCCATCCTTGACCCGCCGGTTGGCCTTGCTGAGCGCGGAGCCGATCAGCGGGCTGGGCACCGAGGAGGCGGCGGTTTCGAGCGAGTTCACCAGCGGCGTGCCGCCGGAGAGAAGGGTGGCCAGCGTGCGGGAAAATTGGGCGGTCTGATACTTGATCCAGACATCGCCCAGGATGGGCAGCCTCATCTTGCCGCGGTCGAGGAAGAGCCGGCCGCGCTCCGAGCCCAGCCAGCTATAGCCACCCGCGAAAACGGCCAGGAGTACCAGCGAACCCAGCAGGGCGAATTGTCGAATGGCCAGCGAGATGCCAATCACCATTTCGGTAAGCGGCGGAAGTTGCGCGTGCGCCTCCGCGTAGAGCTCGTGAAACTTGGGCACCACCCAGACAAGCATCAGCGACAAGACCGCCGTGATGATCACGACGAGGATGGCCGGATAAATGAGGGCGGCCACGAAGCGCCTGCGCGCGGCCAGGGTCGTCCGCTGAAAGGCAAGGAAGTACTCGAGCACGCCGGCCAGGTTGCCGCTTCTTTCGCCAGCGAGCAAGGAGGTGGTGTAAACCTTCGGAAATACTCCCATGGCCTCAAAGGCGTCCGAAACACTGGCGCCGTTTCGGACACGCTCGCGGATGTCGTTCAAATAGCCGCGCATGCTGGGGCGCGCCGCTCGCTCGGCCAGCAGGTCGAGCGACTTCAAGATCGGCAGGCCGGCGCGAATCAAAGTCATAAATTGCTGGTTGAACAGCAGGAAGTCGCCGGCGCGCAGGCGCCGGCGTTTCTTGCCCCGCCCCAGTGTCAATGTCGGCAAAGCAAGCCGGGGCCGCACGGAATAGACAAACAGGCCACGGTCAACCAGCCGCTGGCGCGCCTCCGCCTCCGTCCGCGCCGTCTCCACCTGCTCGAAGATTCGGCCGGTTGTGTCCGCTACCCGGCAGTGAAATTCAGCCATCGTCGTTTGCGCGATACCCGTCGCTTCCCTTCGACTACGCTCAGGGCAAGCAGCAAGCTCACGACAAGTCTAACATCAGCGCAAGTTTGGTCAAGTTGGTAGGGGCGCACGACCGTGCGCCCCTACTCCCGCGCCGTGACAAGGTCCGCCTCATCCATCACGGCAACCCCGGGAGGAACCCTAAAGCGAAATTCCTGCACCGGAAGGGGCAAATTCTCTTCCCACTTGCCGAAGCGAAATTCGACTTCGCGTCCGACCGCGTCTCGAATCAGCAATCGGGTGAGCTGATAACCATCATTGAATTCCAGGATCGCTTCCGCATAGCCGTCATCCGGCGAACGGGGCAGACCACGAAGCGCCCGCCGCGGCGGGCCCCCACCGGGCGGTGGCGAAGCCGCCCATTCGATTTTGGAGAAGATTCTCCCGAGCCGCACGTTGCCCGCAAGCCAGGCGAGCGGCGCGCGCCAATCGGCGCTCTCCCGCAATAGGCTGCGACGAACGGTTCGGTCAGCGGGCACGTAGAAATAAACCGTTCGGCCATCCGAGACAAAAAGTTTGCTCTCCGGCTCGCGATATTCCCAGCGCATCTCGCGGGGCCGCCGTAGGCTCACGATCCCCGATTCAAGGCGGACACTCGCCGGAGAATCGCTCCATCTCTGGATGAATTCCGCCCGCAAGGTCTTGACGGGCCGGTAGTGCCGCTCAACCTGCTTCACCACGCTCGAAAGATCATCTGCCGACGTCCCAACAGCCCCGAAAAGCCCCAAAAGCCCCAAAAGAATGAAACAAAGGCTAACCGTCCCGAGCATAGGCATGGGTAGAAAATCTATCACAAGCCGGCAACCCCTGTCGAAACCTCAACCCTGAGGAGTGTCGGGATTCATCCCGTTCGCCGTGAACCCGTTCAGGGTGAACCCGACATGCATGCCGGGCTGAAAGCCCGGCGCTCCTATGGCAGCTCGAGAAGTTTCGCCCGCCAATGACGCGCTTCATCCAGGCGCCCCTGCCGCTCGAGTGCCTGAATGAGGCCTTCATAGGCGGCACGCGTGCCGGGACGAAGAGTGATGGCCTGCTGGAATTCCTGGATCGCGTCTTTGTCTTGTCTGAGTTTTACAAAGACGTTGCCGCGAGCAAGGTGGGGAAAGGGATTGCGGGGATCGAGCTCCTGCGCCCGCCCAAACGCATCGAGGGCGGCGGCCAACTGGCCCCCCTTCTCCAGGACGTATCCCAACCGCATATGTCCCACCGGGTTCTTCGGCTGAATGCGAGTGGCCTTCCGGAGATGCTCTTCAGCCGCTTGGGTATCTCCCCGGAGCATATACATCCATCCCAAATCCGCCTCCGGCGCAAAAACGGCTTCGGGCGAGAGGCCGAAGTCGAGCGGCGCCAATCGAATCGCTTCCCGATCCTCTGCCATCGCTTCGTCCAAACGATTCCGCAAGACCAACTGGTGCGCGTAGTTGGCCCGGTGGATGGCGGAGTTTGGACTCACCTTCACTCCGTGAGAAAACAAGGAGTAGCCGTCCTTCCAGTGGGCGTTCTGCCGGACCGTAGCTGTCGAGAAGAGGCCCAGCAGTAGAATGACCGCCACGCCCACCAGGCCATTGCGCCACTTGAGCGGCAGCGCTTTGAAACGAAGCGGAAAGCTATCCAGTATTCCCGCGACGATCAGGACAAAGCCCACTGACGGCAAGTAAAGATACCAATCAGCAAAAACGTGAGTGCCAAGCGCGCGCAGGTTCATCAGCGGCAGAAGCGCCAGCAGCGTCCAGAGCCAGCCCAACCAGGCCAGCGGCCCCGATGGGATCGGGGCTCTTCGCCAGTGCCACAGGGCGACCGTCAAACCCACAAGGGCCACGAGCGAGATCAACACTTCCGGCTGCAACAATGAGCGAGTCGGTCGGAAGGCGTAGTACATGGAAAGCCCGTCCGGCCAGATCAACTTCTCAAGATAGGCACCCGCCAGCCGGATCCGGAACAGATTGATTTCGTAGAAAGTGGCTGAAAACTGGTTGTTCAGCTTGTGAAAGTAGCCCAGAACCGCCATGCGAACCGCCACGTAGGCGGCGATGACGACGAGGTAAGGCGCAAGCCGCCGCGACATTGCCCCAATTTTGCTCGCCGGCGTATCGCTCCGCCCGAAATAAACAGCCCACAATGCCACCAGGAGAGCAGGCAGAATCAGAGCAAGCTCTTTGGATAGCAGCGCTCCCCCAAGGGCGATCGGGCCGAGCCAATAGGAGCTTGTAGGGGCATATGGCCATACCCCCCTACCTGCCTGAACCTCCACCAACAAGGCGATCAAAACAAAAAAAGTGCACAGGAGGTCGCCCAG
>DATBWB010000046.1 GCA_036514995.1 Candidatus Acidiferrales bacterium | reverse complement strand
CTACGTCGGATAGAGGTGGCTCGCGTGTCTCCCAAGCCCGCCGCTCCTGCTCAGGAACTCACCCCGGCCGAACTCCACTGGTGTTGCCTGCCGGAAAAGATTCCGTTTCAAAGCACCAACGACGTAGCGCCCCTGGAAACGATTGTGGGCCAGGATCGGGCGCTGAAGGCATTACGGGTAGGAGTGGAGCTCTTTGCCCCTGGCTACAACATTTTCGTTTGCGGGCTGGCTGGCACCGGCCGGGCGACGACCATCACGAAAATGCTTCAAGAGCTTCCTCTCAAGTGCCCGCTGGCGCCTGACCGCTGCTACGTCAACAACTTCAAAAGCTCCGACCAGCCGCGGCTGCTGACCCTGCCGCGCGGCCAGGCCAATGGCTTCCGCAAGGAGATGGACAGCGCCATCGCTTTTCTCCGGCGGCGCATCCCCCAGGTTTTTGAAAGCGAGCAATTCCAGCTCACCAAGAACAAAATTGTGGAGCGCTACACCGGCCGCGAAAAAGAAATGATGGACGAGTTCACCCGTTACATCAGCAAGAACTCGTTCATGCTCGCCAAGATGCAGGTCGGCACCGTCTCGCTGCCCGAGTTGTTCCCGGTGGTGGACGGCCAGATGGTGCCCATGGAAGAAATGCCCAAGCTGGTGGAAGCGGGAAAAGTTCCGGCCGAGCGCGCTAAAGAGTTTGCCAAGAAGTACGATCAATTCCGCCAGGAGTTCACCCTGGTCTATCGCAAGACGCTGGCCCTCAGCCGGGAACTGGCCCAGGACCTGAGGTACCTGGAACAGGAAAGCGCTTCGGTACTGGTGGATGGCGTCATTGAAGAGTTAAAGGAGAAGTTTCCCCACCCGAGAGTCAGCGAATACCTGGAAGAGGTTCGGCACAACATCTTGGATAATCTGGAACCCTTTAAGACGAGAGAGGAAGAGGCGGCTGAGGCGGAGGGCGGCGCGCCCTCAGTGGAAGAGGCTTTTCGGGGGCCGCGGTTCGAGCGCGACCCGTTTCGGGTCTATCAGGTGAATGCCATTCTGGCGCACGAAGACGGCGACGGCGCGCCGGTGATCTTTGAGCGCAGCCCCACCTACCACAACCTCTTCGGCACGGTCCAGCGACCGCTGGATTGGCGCGCGGCCGTCCAATCCGACTTCATGGACATCCGCGCCGGGTCGTTGCTGCGGGCCGACGGCGGCTACCTGGTCGTTTATGCGCTCGACGCGTTGACCGAGCCGGGCGTTTGGCGGGCGCTCAAGCGCACCCTGATGCATCGCAAACTGGAAATCCAGGCCACCGATTGGCTCTACTCGTTTGGCGGCTCCTCGCTGAAGCCGGAGCCGATTGACGTCAACGTCAAAGTCATCATGATCGGCGACCACGAGCTTTACGAGTTGCTCTACGCCTATGAGCAGGACTTCAAGAAAATCTTCAAGATCAAGGCCGACTTCGATTCGGAGATGAAGCTGACGGACAACGTGGTGGGTTACTATGCGGGGGCGGTGCGCAAGCTTTGCGACGAGGAGAAGCTGCGGCCATTTGACCGCAGCGCCATCAGCGCCCTGGTGGAATTTGGCGTGCGCCGCGCCGGCCGCAAAGGCAAGGTCACCACTCGCTTTGCCGACGTGCTCGACGTGGCCCGGGAGGCGCATTACTTTGCCGAAGCCGAACAGTCAGCGATGGTCACTGAGGCACACGTGCGCCGCGCCCGGGAAGCTCACCGCGAGCGCCACAACCTCATCGAATCAAAAATTCAGGAGATGATTGACGAGCACCTCATGCTCATTGATGTGGCGGGCTCGCGGGTTGGCCAAGTGAACGGCTTGAGCGTGGCGGAAGTGGGCGGCTACGCCTTTGGCCGGCCGGTGCGCATCACCGCCTCGGTTTCCATGGGCAAGGCGGGCATCATCAATATCGAGCGCGAGGCCAACCTTTCCGGAAAGCTCCACGACAAGGGCATACAGATTCTTGCCGGCTATCTCCGCAACCGGTTCGCCCAGGACAAACCCCTGTCCCTTTCCGGCAGCATCTGCTTTGAGCAGTCCTACACCGGAGTGGACGGCGACAGCGCCTCCTCCACGGAGATCTACGCCATCGTTTCGGCCCTGGCCCGCGTGCCGCTACGGCAGGAAATCGCCGTCACCGGCTCGGTGAATCAGCAGGGCGACGTGCAGGCGATCGGCGGCGTCAATCAGAAGATCGAAGGCTTTTTTGAGGTTTGCAAGGGCAAAGGCTTGACGGGCAGCCAGGGCGTGATCATTCCCCAGGACAACGTCAAGGATCTGATGCTGCGCGAAGACATCGTGCAGGCCGTCGCGCAAAATCAATTCCACATCTATCCCATAACCACCGTTGATCAGGGCATCGAAATTCTCACCGGGTTCCGCGCCGGGACGCCCGGCGAAAATGGCAAGTTCGAGGAAGACACGGTGAATGCTCTGGCCGATGCCCGCCTGCTCCGGCTCGCCAAGGAACTCAAAGAATTTGAGTGATGCGGAATAGCCCTGCCCGGGCGGGCTACGTCTGACCCGCCGGCTTCCGCGGAGAAGCAGCCAGGGACCCTTCCGAGGCGGGCCGGCCATCGCGGGGCCTGCCGACCGCCGATGAGGATTTTGCGGCGGCGGGGGAGGGCCGCCGCGTTTCCAGTTTGAAAAGATTGTCCTTCAGGTGGCCGTACCAAAGTCCGCGGAATCCGTATTTTTCCATTTCGTCTGCCGCTTGTTTGGCGGTCCAACCTTCGCGAGTCACCCGATAGAGCCCAATCATGTAGCCGGTCCGTTCGGCGCCACGGCGGCAATGGACAAAAACTTTCTTGGGCGGGTTGTGGTCCATCGCCGCAAAAAAGCGCTGGACATCCTGGGCAGTCGGAAACCGGCTGCCCTTCCACGGTATGGAGACGTACTGCATGCCGAGGCTCTCGACCGTCTGCCGTTCGCGGTCGGCGCTCTTGCCCCGGTTGCGAAAATCTATGACGACCTCCATGCCTATTTCCTTGAGGTTCTGAAAACCTTCCGGTGACGGTTGCCCTCCACGAAAAAGACGGCCGTTGACGGCGTGAAAATTGGGCAAGCCCGGGATCTTGCCGGCGGTTTCTTGGGGGCGAAGAGAGACGGCGGGCGCGAGCAACGCCGCAACCAGAATAAGCGCGGTTCCGGTCGGGCGTCGAAGATGGCGTCGGACGAGCGCGGCGGCGAACCGTTTCTCTCTTCTCATCGTTTCCAAGCAGGCATCAAATTATACGATGAAATCTCGGCTGAAAATGTTTTCCGCGGTGGTCGGGCCCGATGGCAGTCTTCCGGCTCCTGGATGCCCAAAAGAGACACACCCCCAAGGGCGGCCGAGCACGGAAGCGGAGGACGGACGATCCGGCTCACGCGGACAGAGGAGCTACGGCTGTGGAGCCGCCGCCATTTCCTTCGGCGTTGAAAGATAGCCGATGATGCGATCTTTCTGGACGTCCTGAACCACCACCTCATAAGGGATGCGGGTGCCCTTGACGAGGAACTGCACCGGCTCGAGAAGCGTCTTGTCCTTCTTCTCGATGTTCCGGTCGTCCACGACGACGTCCATGGTGTATTTCAGTTTTTTGCTGTCGGTTTTCTTCAGGCGCATGGTGACCGGGCCCACCCGCTGGGGACCGGCGCGCTTGGTCAGGTCGAAATCGAAGTAGTTGCGGTCACCGCGCCGCCTCAGCTCGTCCAGCTCGTCGCGGTTTTTGGCGATGAGACCGCTCTGGACGCCGAGGTCGCCGATGGCGCGCTCGAGCTTAATCTTGATTTCGCTGACCTCTTGCTTTGTGCCGGCCACGTCGGTTTTCACGCCAGCAACCTCGCCGGTGACGGCGGCAATGCCGGTCTCGGTTGCCCTCTGCACTTCAGCGATCTTGCCGGCGAGTTCCGCGTTGGATGCGGCCACTTCCTTCTTGATATTCTGCGCCAGGGCGCGGGCCCGCTCGAGTTCCTTCTGGGTCAAGCCAAGACGCTCGGTGGTGACCTCGACTTGTCCCTTGAGGTTGGCAAAACGATCGTCGGTGACGTCCATGCGCTTGCCGATGACGTCAATCTTTTGGCTCACTTGCTTCATGACGCCCTGCAAGCTCTGTCTCGCCGAGTTCTGGGCGTAAAAGGAGTACGCCACAAGCACGGCGATCACGACGACCAGGATGACCAGCCACATCGGTGTCCCGCCACCGGGAGAGGATTCCGGTCCTTTGGATGGGGTAGTAGGTGAGATGCTCATAAACCTCCTTTACGCTCGGGCAAAAGGTCGCCCCCGTCGCGGCGGGGCCGGCCCCTTGCCGGGAAGCGGCATTATCTTCAAATTGAAAGGCAAAGTCCATCATTATGGTCGCGGCCGGCCATGGCGGGCCTCAATGGTGCTGCGCATGCTGCCGCGAACGTTGAATTCGCCGCGCACGACGCACCATTTGGGCCGGCAGGCCACCACCACGTCCCTCAGAATGCGATTGACTGCGTTCTCGTAAAAGATTCCCACATGACGATAGGCGTTGAGATAAACCTTGAACGATTTGAGTTCCACACAGGCCTTGCCCGGTTCGTAGCGCACCGTGATGGTGCCGAAGTCGGGTAACCCGGTCTTGGGACAAACCGAGGTGTACTCGGGAGCAACAATCTGAATTTCATATCCCGGAAATTGATTGGGCCAGGTTTCCAGCGTCGGCAACGGGGCTCGCAAACCCGCCCGGGCATGTTCAATACTGTACGGCGGCATCGTTCCCCACCGGCGCAAGCCCCAACGTGCCGGGGCAAGCCCCGACATGTCGGGGCAAGCGTATTGTAGTCAAACTGGCCCCGGAAGGAAACGGCTCCGCGGGAGCCATTCCCGGCAGCGTCGAAGTTCGGCGATAGCGCCAGGCGACGGTTAAAGTCGAATCCGACGACTTGAAAGCGGCCACGCCCGCTGTTCACAAAGGGTGTTGCGCTGGTTTTCGCTCCTGACTACAATCGGCGCGGGTCCTACGATTACCCGGGCGTTTCTTTGCCCCGGAGGGGCGCTCCCCATGAGAAAAGCGAGAAAAATTTCGCGGCTCTTTATGCTGGCGTGTATGTGCCCGATCCTGGCAGCCGCGGCGGCCAAGGCGGAGGAAGTCGTCATCCGCAACGGAACGATTCTTACCGTCACCCGGGGCACCATGCAAAAGGGGTCTGTCCTCATCCGTGACGGAAAGATCGTCGAGATCGGCAAAACGGTTCACGCCTCGCCGAGCGCGAAGGTCATTGACGCGACCGGCAAGTACGTGATGCCGGGCATTGTTGACGCGCACAGCCACATCGCGCTCGACGGCGACATCAACGAAGCAACTGCGCCTGTCACGCCGCACATGGTGATGGCCGATGCCTTTCAATACGATGACAAATCCATCTATCACATTCTGGCGGGCGGTGTGACATCGTCACTCCTGCTCCATGGCTCGGCCAACATGATTGGCGGCCAGGCGCTGGTCATCAAACACAAGTTCGGCAAGCCGCGCGACGCATTGATCTTCCAGGACGCTTTGCCCTCGATCAAGTTTGCCAGCGGGGAAAATCCGAAGCGCGTGTACGGCGGCCGGCAACAGATGCCCTCGACCCGCATGGGCAATTTCTTTGTTCTCCGGCAGGCGATGGCAGAGGCCAAGGACTACATTCAGGAATGGGAGCAATACAACGCTCGACTCAAGAAGGGCGACCCAGCCAAGGCGGGACTGCCCCCGAAAAAGGACCTGAAACTGGAAGCCCTGGCCGATATTCTGCGCGGGAAGTTTCTGGTCCAGATTCATTGCTACCGTGCCGACGAATTCCTGACGGAAATGCGCATTGCCCGGGAATATGGCTATCCCATTCGCGCCTTCCACCATGCGCTTGAGGCCTACAAGGTTGCCGATGAACTCGCCAAGGCCAATATCGGGACGGCGATCTTCGCCGACTGGTGGGGCTACAAGGTGGAAGCCTGGGACGCCATTCCGTGGGCGGGCGCGATGCTGTGGAAAAAGGGCGTGCGGGTGGCGGTGAAGTCAGACAGCGAAGATTTTGCTCGACGGCTGAATCAAGAGGCGGCCAAGCTTGTCCGCTACGGCGGCGTGCCTGAGGAAGAAGCGTTGGCAATGATTACGATCAACCCGGCGTGGATTGCCGGGATTGATCATCGGGTGGGGTCACTCGAGCCCGGCAAGGACGCTGACATCGCTATCTGGGACGCCCATCCGCTTTCCATCTACGCGAAAGTGGAAAAAGTCCTGATTGAGGGCGAGGTCTATTTCGACCGCAGCCTGCCCGGCTACGGCACGCCGTTCTATGCCACGGGGCCAAAGGAGTAGCGCCATGATAAGGACCATCTTCTGCGCCACATTTGCCGGGCTGGTGGCGGCGGCTGCTCTGGCAGCCGATCATCCTGCCGGCGAGGTCGTTGCCATCAAGGATGGAAAAATCTTGACCGTCACCAAGGGAGTGATTGAGAAAGGCACGGTCTTGATCCGCGGCGACAAGCTCGAAGCGGTGGGCGCCAATCTTGCCATTCCCCCCGGCGCAAGGGTCATTGATGCCCGCGGCATGACGGTCTATCCCGGGCTGATCGACTCGAATACCGGCCTTGGACTGGTGGAAGTAGATCTGGTGCCGGCAACGGTGGATCGAGTCGAGCCGAGCGACCCGATCACGCCCCAAATGCGCGTTGTGGATGCCTTGCACGCCGAGAGTGAACTCATTCCAGTAACGCGCCTGAACGGCGTGACGACGGCCATCGTTTCGCCGGCGGAAACCAACACGATGTCCGGACTTTCTTCGCTCATCCTTCTCGACGGCAAGACAGTGGACGAAATGGTTATGGTTCCGGACATCGCCCTCAACATCAACTTCAGCCCTCGCGCCAGGCGACGTGACAAGTTTCCGGAGACCCGCATGGGCATGATCTCGCAAATGCGCCAGGCCTTTTTGGACGCGCAGGATTACGGGCAAAGAAAAGCGCGCGCCGAAGCCGGCCTTGAGGCAGGAGGGGCGGAGGAAAGAGAGAGGGAAGGCCGCGGCCCGCGCCCCTTCCGACATGACCTGAAACTGGAAGCGCTTCTCCCGGTGCTGGAAGGCAAGCGGCCGGTGATCTTGGGCGCAACGGAGCCGAGCGAAATCAAGACCATCATGACCCTGGCGCAGGAATTCAAGTTACGCGTCATCCTGAGCCACATCACCCACGCCCAGGACATCCTTGACGAAGTGGCCGCCTGGAACGTACCGGTGCTGGTGGGGCCGATCTACGACATGCCCAAAGAGGAGCAGCGGTACGACGGCGTGTTTCGCCTGCCGGCGGAATTGTCTCGCCGCGGAGTGAAAATCGCTTTTCAATCCGCTGACGCTCATAACGTGCGCAACCTGCCCTACCAGGCGGGATATGCGGTGGCCTACGGGTTGCCTTACGACGAGGCGATCAAGGCCATCACCATCTACCCGGCGGAGATTTGGGGCGTGGCCGACAAGCTCGGCAGCCTCGAACCCGGCAAGCTCGCCAACGTGGTGGTGGCCACCGGCGATCCCCTCGAGCCGCGCACCGACGTGAAATATGTCTTCATCAAGGGCCGCGAGATTCCGATGGAGTCCCGTCAAAGCCGGCTCTACGAGCAGTATCGCAGCCGGTGAGGGGTGAACGGCGAAGGGGTTCGATTCAGGAATCCGGGCCGAGGAAGTAGCCTGGCCGGGCGCGGACGGTGATTCCGCTGCGCTTGACCCGCACCTCGATGCGGTGAAAGCCGGGCTCGTGCGCGTTGGTCGGCCGATAGGTGAGGACGTACTGGCTGTGAATCTCGTTGCCGATTTCGCCGATGGCTTCTTCGAGGCCGCTCTTGGTTAACTGGCTGCGATAGCTGGCCCCGGTGCCGGCAGCGATCACCTTGAGCGGGTTCTCACCCAACGAATGGGAGAGGGTCTGGACGAGCGTCATGACCGCCGGGATGAGATTGATGCCGCCGTAGTAGTTCTGCTCGGCCGTGGTGGTGGGCACCGCTCCCGGCGGCAGCGGACGGGCCATCACCCCTGGAGGAAAAGGCGAGGTCGCCGCCGGCGCCTCCTTTTGCATCAGCATCACCTGGGTGGTGTTGAAGCCGATGGTGTAGATGCTGACATTGGCCAATTGGGCGTCGCGCAGCGGCTCGCCGATTTTGATCAGGCTGCCGCGGTCCTCCGGTTCGGTCATGGCAATGACCACCCGCCGGCGATTCTCCCGACCGCGCAGGATTTCGACGGCCCGGCCCATGGCGTCCGCCAGGCGGGCGCTGTCGTCGCCCGGCTGCATCTTCTTGATAGCCGATATAATCTTGTCGCCGTCTGAAGTGAAGTCTTGGAGCAGTTGCACGCGGCTATCAAACGTGATGACGGCGCCTTCGCCCGTCTGCCCCATGACCAGTTCGGTAAAAAGGATTCCGGAGCCGCGCACGCGGTCGAGCAGCGGGGTCACCCGGCTACTCGTCTCCACCAGCACGACCAGGGAGACAGGCAGCGGGCTCAAATCAAGATCGAAGATCTTCTGCGGGACACCGTTGTCGGTGACTTCAAAGTCTTTTGCGTCCAGGTCGAACACGAACTGGCCACGCGAATCGAAGGTGGCAACGGGAACCTCCACCACGTCGGCTCGCGCGCGGAATCGAACTTCCTGGCCCGGGCTGGGCTGTGCCAGGCCCGAGAGCGAAACGGTCACGGCGAGCGAGAGCCGGGTGAGAAGTCGCCCCATTGGCTTCATTGTTTCATAACTCCGGCAGGGCCGACAAACCAATAGATTCGCTGCACCCGGTTCGGGATGCCTTCCGTGCCTTCGCTAGAGGCTTGATGCTCGAGGCTGGAAGCCAGAAAATTTTCTAGCTTCCTGCTTCCAGCCTCTAGCGACTGCTTTTGTGTGCTAGCGCTGGCCGGACTGCTGGCGATCGGTGATGGAACGAACCTTGTCGGCGGAGAGCGCTTCTCGCGAGGGGCCGCCTGATTCAGAATGAAAGAGGATGGTGCTGGAATCCTTGGCTTCAATCCAACCGGCACGCTTGAGCACGGCGCCCATCAAGTTCTCCAGCTTGATGCGACCCTGCATGTAAATGTCATAGACGCGCAGCAGGTCGAGCAGGCGCATCACGACCAGTTTGTCCTGGAGCATGCGCTGGACCAGGGCGGGCGGGATGGGGGCGTCCTTGTCCACCAGGTTCGGCGCGCTAGCAAAAATGTTGGCGATGAGCAAGGCTGGAAAATCGTCGTTGCCGATGCGGTCGGCGCGCTCCAGGTCAAGCCGCTGCAAATCATGGCGGTTGATGTTCTGTTCCGGCGCTTCGACGCGAAGCAGCATGAGCGCCTGGCTGGTTTGCCCGTCCTCCAAAATGAACGAGCGTCCGCCCTCGCGCCGGCCCACGCAATAGCCCAGGTTCTCAAAGATTCGTCCCACTCCCGCCAGCAACTCTTCCCCGCGCTGGTACGGCAGGGCGCGCGCCTCTTCTAGCCAACGCCGCTGTTGCTGTGCCGCTTCCAATTCCTGGCGCAACTTCTGGAGGCGGGTTTCGAGGACGTTCTCGCTGTGGAAGGTGAACAGTTCGCGGGAAGCTTCCCCCACTGCGCCTCGACCGGCTATCCGGGAAGAGCAATACTCATCGAGCGAGTGAGCAAGCAGCTCCAGGGGCTGAGTACTCGTGAGTCGGTTGGGGGGAAGGAAGGCGGGAAGCAGTCCCAGCATCGCCCGGTTGGCAAAGGATTTGACGAACCCGGTGACCTCCTTGCTCTCAGCGCTGCGCGAGAGAACGTCCAGGTTGGCGTCGGATTCGTTCACGGCAAAAGTGGCGAACCCCTTGGCGTATTCCTGCGCAAAGCCGGCAAACTCTTCTTTCACGCTGACCGACGACGTGCTGGTCAATGTTGCCTGAGACATCACGCGCGCATAGGTCAGAAGAAAATAAGCAAGGTTGTCGATGCCGACTGCACCCGCGCCCGGGAAGAGCTGGGGCCCAAGATGATTGTAGGCTGCGAGGAGAAAGCGTCCCTGTTGCAGGCAGGCGACCGCTTCCTCTTTGCGAATCAGGAAATCTTCCTTCTGCTGCAAAGGAAGTTTGGGCGATTCGCCGACAACATCGGCTTCCAGAATAATGATGCGGTCGTAGTCGAGAAAACTGACCCGGGCGAAGCGACGAGCCAGGGTGAACTGGGGCGAGCCGGCCGGGACGAGCGTTTCGCTGTCTCGAGCGAGGTAATCGGGTACGCCATAGATGAGCGTGCGGGCCGAGCTACTTGTAGGTTCCATTACTTGTTCCCTCAGTTGTAGCAGCGGAGCTTTGGCTGGCAGGTGGAGGCTAGGCAACCTTAATCTTCAACGTGTTAAAAGCACCTGTCAAGGCCCGAGTGATAAAAGTTGCTAGTTCTATACCTCCCGCCAAAGCTCTCAAACCAATAACGTTATAGTATCATTATCGGCGTGCCTATCCCGCCGCGGGGTGCTCCCTCGCACCCATCGTTCCCGAAGAAGATTGCTAGAGCGACCGGTCCACCTCTTCGAGGGTCTGAATGAGATCCGAAGCAGAGCGAGCGAGCTTCGATCGCTGTGGGACTTGCCCGTTGGAGGCGGAGTTGGCCAGAGTTTTCTGCAACTGCACAAGCAAGCTGGCTGCGCTGGCGACCGCATAGCCGAGCGAATCGAAGTGTGGCTTCCAGAGGTAGCGGGTCTCGCGCTTTTCCCGGTAAAGGGTCAATTCCTCCTCCAGGCGACCGCGGATGACAACCGCCTGCTGGATAGCCTCATAAAGCGCACGGGTGGCTTGGGTTGCCTCCAACTGCGGCATAAAGGCCTCCACCTCCCAGGGCGAAACGGCGAAGGATGCATGCGCCAGAGGAACGAGCATGGCCGCCTCAACCGGCATCCGCACTTCAGCGAAATACTCCCGGATGCGGGTGGTCAAACTCTTGAGCTGCATTTCCTCCAGTGGGCGGGTAAATTTTCGCTGGTATTTTTCCAGTTCCGGGCGCTCCTTCAGCTTCCCCACCGGTCCCTCCTGAGCGGGGCTAACGGCGGCAGTGGCAGGGGCGGGCTGCCCCGGAGTGGCGGGACTCTCCGGCGTCTCCACGCCCGCTTGCCCGGCGAAGAAGACCTTCAGACGCACTGCATCCTGGATATTCTGCCGTGTGACCAGGCGCATGCGGTCGGTCTCTGCGCGAAAGAGTTCTTCGAAGCGCTTTCGGAACACCAGGTTGAACTGCACCATCTGCTTCACAACCTCGGGATGAGCCAAGTAGGAAGAAAGGGACTTTTTGATGCTTCTCGCCTGATGGACGACCTTCGAGTTCACCAGTTCTTCGAAGTCGGTGTATTGTTCGATACGGGGGATGAGGGCGGCCAATTGAGTGAGCCGATCTTCTTGTTCGGCTGCCAGCGCATGCCATCGCAACCCGGCAAAGAGGCTGAGCCAGGCCTCATCCCCGGGCGCGCCCGCCCCGATGTGATCGGGGCCCGCGCTCGGTTGCAAAGGCCGATCGGTCTCCGTCGAGAAGAGGAGCGTGGCAAGGTAATCGAGCTTGTCACGATCGGCGTCCTCGAAGGGTGGCTTGGTCAGAAAATAGCGGAGCAGGGCGCGGACCGTTTCCACGGCAATGGGGACTCGGCGTTCGATGTGGACGCGGAGAAGAAACGGAGTGATGGACGAATCGAGCAGGGTCAGACAACGCCGCATCTGTTTGAACGCCTCTTCAGCAGCAGCCGGGGAAGATTGCTCCATTAAGACTTTTTCCAGGTGCTCGAGATCGGCGGAGGCATCACTCCCGGCGACTCGGGAGGGAAAGGTCTCAGCGGCCATCTCGCGGTAAAAGCGGGAAACGCGGATCAGCTCTTCCGCGGCAAGGGTGGTCGGGGGAGCTCCTTTGGTCTTTTTGTTGGTCTGGTGCGCCATGATCTTGGAAAAAACGCCCTCGCTCCGCGCTCCGCTCTTTGTCCCTATCGGGTGATGCTACCACAGCCGCCGGGCATGCGCACGCCTGAGTCAGACAGCGCCCTTCGCCGGCGGGTCTCACTTGTCTCCATGGTTTCCGCTACACTCCCGCGCCAAGGCAACTATAATAGGCAGTCCGGTTCGCCAGAGGGCGGCCGGCCAAAGTTTCTGTCCCGCCGGCACGGGACGGGTCCTGACCCTGAGATCTCCCGGGAGGAACCCTGGATGCACCCAGCGCGACGCTTGGTTCTTGTTCTATTTGGCTTGTTGGTAGCCCTGGCGGGCTGCGGGGAATCAGGAAAAGAAAAGGATGAGCCCCCGGTCGAAATCAACGTAACAATTAATCCGACGACCGCCAATGTGGGTCGCGGACAGACGCAAGCGTTCACCGCCACAGTGACCGGTTCCTCCAACACCAGTGTCGCTTTCACTCTGGCGGGTCCCGGAAGCATCACCTCCTCAGGCAATACTGCCACCTATACCGCTCCTGATGTGGCCAGCGTTCCCGTGGGCAGCCGGGCGAGCGTTGCCGCCAGCGCCGAGGCGGATTTCACCAAATTTGCCGTGGCAACCATCACCATTGTCAATCCCGCGCCGACCTTGACGGCGATCTCGCCAGCAGCCATTGTCGCCGGCTCGGAAGGTTTTGCGCTGGCTCTCACCGGCACAAATTTTCTTTCGAACGCCTCCGTCAAACTGAACGGGGTGGCCATTGCCTCGCAATTTGTGAGCCCCGTGCGAATGATCGCAAGTGTCACGGCCAACCACATCGTGGCCCCGGGTTCGATTTCCGTTGTGGTGTCGAACGTGGCACCCGGCGGAGGCGACTCTTCGCCGCAAACCCTGGTCGTGGCCGAAGGCAAACCGGTAGTCACCCGGCTTAACCCGGAAAGCATCACCGCGGGCACGGCCACCACACTTTCGATCGTTGGCGGCTATTTCCATGCCGGCAGCCTTGTCAGCTTCAACGGGGTGAGTAAGCCGCCCACCCTGGTAGATGACCAGCACCTCGAAATCAGCGTTGCGGCCGGCGATGTGCCTGTGGCCGGACTCTATTCGGTGGTGGTAACAAACCCGGGTAGCGGGGGAGGGGTGGCCGGGACGAACCTTCTGGTGCGACCCTCGGGTTCGGCGCCAACCCGGGTCTCGGTCACGGGCGCTGCTCCCAGCGGGTATGCGGTGGCAGTGAACCCCAATCTGGCACGGGCGGTGGTCAGCCGGCCGGCTCCCGAGAATCAGGTAGCGCTGGTCGATCTGGCTTCGAATGCGGTTGCGGCAACTTTTGCTGTTGGGGCTGACCCGCGCGGTGTTGCGGTGAACTCAATTAGCAACGCGGCGGTGGTGGCGAATCGGGCCGATGGCACCCTCAGCGTGCTGGACATGGTGAGTCAGACGGCGGCCCCGCCGATCGACCTGGGCCCGCCGCGCACCAATCCGGTGGGAGTGGCGGCGGATGCAACTCTGAATCGAGCGGTGGCTGCCGATCCCACGAACCGCGTTCTGGTGACGGTGGATTTGGCCAATTCCCTTGTGCTCAGCCGCACGGCGGTCGCCGATGCGGTGGACACCGTGGCCATCGATCCCGAACTCAAATGGGCTTTGGCCTTCGAGCGTGGCCGGGCAACCCTGTTCGCCATGGACGTTGCCAGTGGAAGTTTGCTCAGTAGTTTCTCCCTGGGCGCGGGTTTCCAGGCGCAGGAACTGGCCGTGGATCCTTCGGCTCATGCCGTGGCGATCACCAACGCCGGCGGCAATTCGATGGCGGTGGTGGATCTGCTCACCGCCGAGGTGCGGACGATCGCTCTCGGCCTCCCCACCGGCGCGGCCGCCTTCAATCCGCAGACAGGCCTCCTGGCGGTCGCTTCTGGAAATAACCTGCTGGTTGTCGATCCGCGCATCACCGCCGGCTCGCCCATCCTTGCCAACGTCCCGACGTCAGGCCCGATTGTTGGTTTAGCCTTTGCCGTGACGACCAATCGCATCGTGGTGACTCATGGCGCGGCGAGCGCGATCGAGATTGCCGATGCCGGCCCGATGCGAAGCATCTCGACTCATACCATGGACCCTGTTTCGGTATCGCCCGCGACGGCTTCGAGCCCGGTGGTGAATGGCGCGGGCTTCGACGGCAATACTTCCGTCCTGATCTCCGGCCGATCCTTTGCCGCCACCCGACGCACGATCGGCGGCGGGCCCGTGCCGACGATTCTGGATGTTACGCCGCCGGTGGCGGTCACCGATTTTCCATCGGTGCTGAGCGCGCCGGTACAAACCCAGAATGCAACCCCGGAAGTCTCCGGCGTCCTCCGCCTGCGCATTGCCGTGCCTGCCTACAGCGCCATCACGGGTCCGCGCGCGGCGACAATTGATCCGGCCGCCGGGGTCGCCTATCTGACCAACACGACGGATAGCGATGTGAAGCGGATTGACCTGACCTCGCTCTCCAACGCTTTGACCCCGGTGGGCGGGGTGCCGGCGGCTCCCGGATTGCTTGCCGCCAATCCAGTGGCCGGAACCCTGGTCGCCGCTGAAGCTGCCGGCAACCGGCTGTTCGTTCTCGATCCTTCCGCCGCCACACCGCTCGTCCGGACGGTGACGCTCAGCCAGCCGATCACTGGCTTGGCTGTCAACCAGCAGACCAATGCCGCCGTTGCGGCTCATGCCGCCAACTCTTCTCTCTCGATAGTGGATCTGAACACGGGCATCGTAAACACGCTCGGGTTGCCGGGACAGCCTGTCCCGAACGGGTTGGCGGTGGATTCAGTGCGCAATACGGCCTGGGTGGCGCTGGGGAACACGAACGCGGTGGTCGCGGTCGGGTTGAGCAGCGGCGCTCTTGGGGCGCCGATCGCGGTTGGCGCCGGTCCGGTCGGAGTGGCCGTGAACCGAACGACCGGGGTGGTCGTGGTCACGAGCGCCACCGCGCGGACGGCAACCATCATTTCATCGGCTGGCGCGACGACAACCGTTCCGCTGTCGTTCACCCCGGGGACGGTGGCGATTCACTTCCGCACCAACACCGCGGTCATCGCTGTAACCGGCGGGAACCTTCCCGGCTCGGCCGCCCACCAGCTCGCGTTGCTGCGACTCGATGGCTCAGGTTTTCTGACCGCTCTGGCGGTAGGCCAGCGGCCAGTGGCCCTGGCGCTGGATCCAAACCGCGCGCTAGCCATCACGGTCAATGACACCGACGGCAGTCTTTCCGTCGTGCCGTTGCCGGACTAGTAGGCGTCCCAGGCTTGCCTGTGGGACAGGCGTCCACGCCTGTCGGCTTTTCAATCCAACTCGATGACAGGCAAGAATGCCTGTCCTACTGAGGGGGGCGCTACCTGCCGCGCCCGATTTGGCGTAGGATAATTTTTGTGCCGAGTTGCGGTATCGGGCTGCAGCCCGATCCCCCTGCGAGGTGGCCTCGTCTAGCTCAAGGAGTTCTCTGATGGAATTTTTTCAAGACAGCATGCTTGCCCTGATCACCCAAACCTCGACCAACCTTCCGCCGGACGTCCGCGCTGCCATGAAGGATGCCATCGGCCAGGAAACGCCGAATACGCAATCGGCCCAGGCGCTGGCCATCATTGCGTCGAACATTGACATGGCCGAGGAGGGCGAGGGCGCCATTTGCCAGGATACCGGCTGGCCGACTTTTGAAATCAGGACGCCCGCGGGGGCCAACCAGATCGAGATGCGCCGGGCCATCGAAGCCGCGCTGGCGGAAGCCACCCGCCGCGGCGTCCTGCGGCCGAACTCGGTGGATTCGCTTACCGGCAAAAATACCGGCAACAACCTGGGACCGGGGATGCCGGTCATCCACTTCGAGCAATGGGAGAAGAATGAGATTGAGGTGAGGCTGCTGCTCAAGGGCGGTGGCTGCGAGAACATGAACGCGCAGTATTCGCTCCCCTGCACGCTCGAGCATCTTGGCCGCGCCGACCGCGACCTGGAAGGGGTGCGCAAGTGCATCCTGCACGCGGTCTGGCAAGCGCAGGGGCAGGGCTGCAGCCCCGGCGCGGTGGGCGTCTGCATCGGCGGTGACCGCACGGCGGGCTACCACCACGCCAAGTTGCAGCTCTTCCGTCCGCTCGATGACACGAACCCGAATCCGGTTCTAGCCAAACTCGAAGCGGAAATCATGGCTTCTGAGAGCGGAGCAAACCAGCTCGGCGTCGGGACGATGGGGTTTGGCGGCAAGGCTTCTCTCATCGGCTGCAAGATCGCCGCCGTCAACCGCCTGCCAGCAAGCTTCTTTGTTTCGGTGGCGTATGATTGTTGGGCTTTCCGTCGCCTGGGCGTTGTGCTCGACGCCGAAAGCGGTGCCATCGTGCGCTGGCTCTACCGCGACCCGCACCGGCCGGTGGAGAAAATGGCGGCCGGCGAAGGTTTTCCCCTGACCGGGAGAGAAGTGGCCCTGGAAGCGCCCCTCAGCGAGGCCGAGATTCGCAGCTTGAAGGTGGGCGACGTTGTGCTCATCAGCGGCGATATGTTCACCGGGCGCGATGCCGTCCACTCGCACTTGATGAAAAATCCCGCGCCGGTGGACTTGCAGGGGCAAATTCTCTATCACTGCGGGCCGGTGGCGCTCAAAGAGGGTGACCGTTGGACGATCAAGGCGGCGGGACCGACCACCAGCATGCGCGAAGAGCCCTACCAGGGCGAGATCATCAAGAAATTCGGCATCCGTGCCGTGATCGGTAAAGGCGGCATGGGGGCGAAGACGCTCGCTGCCCTGAAAGAGCACGGCGCGGTTTATTTGAATGCCATCGGTGGCGCGGCGCAGTATTACGCCCGTTGCGTCGAGAAGGTGAGGGGGGTGCATCTGCTCGAATTCGGCACCCCGGAAGCGATGTGGCACCTTGAGGTGAAGAACTTCGTTGCCATCGTGACCATGGACGCCCACGGCCAGAGCCTCCACGCGGAAGTG
>DATBWB010000045.1 GCA_036514995.1 Candidatus Acidiferrales bacterium | reverse complement strand
CGCCCGCCCCTGCCAGCGTGGAATGGCGGGCAGGCGCGGGCTAATCTAGCACAGCCGCCGCGGCAAGGCAAAAAGAGCCGATTATCCCGGGGAAGTCCGCTCGGCGTACGTTTCCATCAAGCTGACGGCGCAGACGACAAGGATCGGTCCAAGAACCAGCCCGAGCATCCCGAAGGCAGCAATCCCACCGAGCACGCTGATAAAGATCAACAGCCCGCTCAGCCTGGCGCTCGTTCCAATCAGCGCCGGGCGTAGAACATTGTCCGCCATGCTGACAACGCCCGCGCCGACCAAAAGCACGGCCAAGCCGCGGACGGTCATGCCCTCGGCCAGGAGCACGACGCCCGCCGGCATCCAGATGAGCCAGGGCCCGATCAGCGGCAACAGCCCAAGGAAGCCCATAGTCACTCCCCAAAAAATGGGTGAGGAGATCCCCACAACCCAGAAGAGCAACCCGCCGATCACGCCTTGCAGTCCGGCCACCACAAAACTGCTCCGGATGGTCACCTGGATGAGTTCGCGGACGCGGCGCAAGAGAAAATCGCGGTGCTCGGCCTCCAGTGGCACCAGGCCGCGCAACTTCTCCACCACCCGCGGCCCGTCCCGAAAGAAATAGAACATCGCCAGCAGGGTCACCACAAACTGGAATAGAAAGGCAGCCACGTTTCGGGCGATCGCCGCCGCCTGCGAGGCCAGCCAGCGGGCGATGCGCTCGGTTTGCTCGCGCACCAGCCCTTCCGTCCCATCCAGTCGGACGGGCGCATGCCGCACAATCCATTCGCGCCAGTGCTCCACCACCCCCAACCGCCCACCCTCGATCATCCCCTGCAAGGATTGCGCCGCCTGCACTCCCTCCCTCACAAACGCCGAAGCCAGAAAAAACGCCGGCACAATCAGGATCACGGTGACCAGAAAGGTGCTGAGCAGCGCGGCTCCAGCCGGGCGGCCCAACCGGGATTGCAGCCGGCGCTGTAAGGGATAAAAAAACACAACCAGCACGGCTGCCCAGGCCAGGGGCACCAGGAAGGGAACAAAAATCCGGAACATGGCGTAGGCTAGGGCAAACACCAGCACGAAAAAGAGCAGGCCGGCCACCTGCTCGCGGCGCTGGGCCAGCCGGGATTGTGAGGACGCATCCACCGGGATCCTCGTCGGTGAGGCGATGACAGTATATAATACCGGCTTCGTCGCCGCTCCATTCCTTTATGACTCTGCGGTTCACGCGCTACCAATACAAACTCCTGCTGATCCTCACCCTCATCAATTTCGTCAACTACATTGACCGCGTCCTGATCAATCCCTTGTTCGTTCTCATCAAAAAGGATTTTGAGGTGAGCGATCTGCAACTGGGATTGCTGATTACGGTTTTCATCGTGGTTCAGTCCTGCGCCTCGATTCCGTTTGGCTGGCTGGCGGATCGCGTGTCGCGCACGCGCCTGATTACCTACGGGGTACTTTTCTGGAGCGCTGTCACCTTCGTTACCGGCACCGTGCAATCCTTTCGCCAGCTCTTGATTGCCCGCTCTTTGTTGGGTGTGGGGGAAGCGGTGTATGCGCCGGCGGCGGTCTCGATGATCTCCGGCGCCTATCCGCAAGAATTTCGCGCCCGCGTGCAGTCTTTCTTCAACATGGGGATGCTGGCCGGAGCCACGCTCGCCCTGGCGGCCGGCGGCATCATCGGCGAATGGAAAGGCTGGCGACCGGCGTTCTTCCTGGTTGGCGTTCCGGGTCTGCTCCTGGGCCTGATGGTCTTTCGCCTGAAAGAGCCGCCCTCCCTTCCCTTGCCCCGATATACCGGGGCGAAAGCCTCGGGGTTAGGCGCGGGATCAAAGTCACGCGAGATGGTCCCGGTGAAGCTTCTTTTTCGCGTTCCCGCCTATGTGGCGCTGCTGGCGAGCGGAACCCTTATCACCTTCGCCGCTGGAGCGATCGGCGCCTGGGGCCCGACCTTCGTCACACGCTATCAGGATTTTTCGCTGAAAGAAGCCGGAGTGACTCTCGGCGCGATACTTTTGGTTGCGGTAATGACCGGCGTGCTCACCGGCGGCTGGGTGGCTGACAGCCTGGAACGTCGCTGGCCTCAGGGTCGCGCCCTCACCATCGCCACGGCCTTTCTGGTTTCTGTTCCCGTGATCCTCTGGGCGCTGTTCGCGCCGACCAAGGGACAGTTTCTTTTCGCCTTCTTTGTAGCGGCCTTTTTCATGAGCTGGTATCACGGCCCGGTCACGGCCATCATCCACGACCTGATCCCAGCGCGGGCTCATGCTACCGCCTTCGGCGTTTACATGTTCGTGGTACACCTTTTGGGAGATGCACCCTCTTCCGCGCTGGTGGGGGCGATTGCCGATCGGTGGGATTTGCGCGCGGGGTTGCTGGTGGCGCTGGCGATGCAGCTCATCGGGGCAATTGGCTTTCTCGGTGTGGCCAACCTGATCCGCCACCGGGGAATGATTCACCCGGCTCTGGAACGCTTTCGCGCCCTCCCTTCTGTTCCCGCCTCTGGCCATTGAACAATTCTTGAGTAATTCTTGTTCCGGGGGTCGCGCCTTCGAGTAGAATCAAGCTTTCCATCATGCCGAACGCAACGAATCCCTGCCCGCACGCCCGGACTCGCCTGGTCGCCAAGGACAAGGACGCCGAATACCGGGAGTGCCTTGACTGTGGTGCTATTCTCGAAGCAAGTGAGGTGGAAGAGCCGCCCCAGTTTGAAGAAGACCTTTCCGACGCGTAGGTTGGGTTCAACCTGAAGGATTCACGCTGCGGCCGCGATCAGTGGCGCAGCAGTCCGAGCTTGCCCATCAGCTCGACGACCTCGGCGGCGGAGGCATCGTACTCGGCGCGTTCATCGGCTTCCTCGAGGCGTTGCTTGAGGTAGTGGGCGGCCACCTGACTTGCCAGGGCGTCGGGAAGCACCCGGCCATTCTGTCTGTGGTATTCCAGCAAACCCGTCAATGCGAGCGCCACGACTACTGGGCGGCCATTCACAAAAAATTTGCAGTCAAGCGTATCGGCATGGCGGGTGGCGATGGCCGACCACAAATGAGAAAAGCGAACCTTGAAGCGCTCGCCGGTCAGCCGGCAATCCACGTCAAAGCTGTCCACAAATCCGGGAGCAATCGAAGACATTGACTCTTGCAAGGAACTAGGTTCGAACGTCGGCCAGCTCATGCGCGCCGGCATAGACTCGTTCCGCCGCCACGACGCCCGCGCCCGCCGGGGCGCGGAAGCCAAATTCGCCCAGCACCTTCTCCAGCGTCGCCAGCACCAGCAGCACGTTGTTGCGGTGGGCGCCGTACCCCATCAAGCCGATGCGGAAAATTTTTCCGGCAAACTGGCCGAACCCGCCCGCAATTTCCAGGTTGTGCTCGTCCAGCATTCGCCGGCGGACTTTGACTTCCTCGATTCCCGCCGGGGCCTTGATGGCAATCACGGTGATCATGCGATGCGCCGGCGCTGCCACCATCTCCAGCCCCATTCCTTCCAGGCCGGCAACCAGCGCCTGGGCGTGCAGCTTGTGTCGCTGCCAGCGCCCTTCCAGCCCCTCCTCCTCCACCATGCGCAACGCTTCATGCAGGCCGAAGATAAGGCTGATCGGCGGCGTATGGTGGTAGGTTCGATCCTTGCCCCAATATTTTTGGACGATGGTCAGGTCCAGATACCAGCTTGAAACTTTGGACTTGCGGCGGCTCAAAACCTCTTCGCCGCGCGGCCCAACCGTAATCGGGGCCATCCCGGGAGGCGCGCTCAGGCACTTCTGCGTTCCGCTGAAGCAGACATCTATTCGATCCTGATCCACGTCGAGCGGCACGCCGGCCAACGTTGCCACCGCGTCCACCACCAGCAAAGCGCCACATTCGTCGGCAACCTCACGATAAGGTGCGATCGGTTGAAAAATGCCGGTTGAAGTTTCGCCATGCACCATGCCGATGAGCTTGATCTTTTGCCCCCTGGCTGCCTCGCGCACTTTTTGCGGATCCACCGGCTGCCCCCACGGCGCCTCCACGCGGATCACCGTGGCTCCCACCCGAGTCGCCACTTCTGCCATGCGCTCGGCAAAATGGCCGGCCACGCAGATGATCGCCGCGTCGCCCTCTTCCAGGAAATTGATCATGGCCGCTTCAATCGCGGCGCTGCCGCTGCCCGAGAGGGGAATCGTCAACTTGTTCTTCGTGCGCATGACATTCCGCAGCATCGTCTGCACTTCGTCCATGACGCCCATAAAGCGGTAATCGAGGTGGCCGATGATGGGCGTGACCATGGCGCGATAGACGCGCGGGTGCATGAGCGACGGCCCGGGCGTCAGCATGATCCGGACAGGCGGGTTGAGTTCGGGAAAGGTGGCGTTCATGAGAAAAACCTCCGTGTCTTTGGCCAAACAAGTTGGGAGGGCGCCGGGGCGCTTGCGCCTCACCGGGGCGAGGCGGGATGGCGGCTCGCCGTCCCTCTCAGGCGTCTCGGCTGACGATCACACGCACGGGTTTGCCTTCGGATTTTCCCCGGCTGGTGATCCAGTCGGCCAACGCCTTTTCCACCCGGCGCGAATCGACGCGCAGGCTCGCTTCCATCTGGCCATCGCTCACCGGCAGCGTTTCGTCAAATTCCTCCGCCCCGGTAAAGTTTCGCATGAAAAACGCGTCGAGCCATGCGAGCGGACAGGGTTTGCGCTCGCCTTCGATGATGACTTCCACCTTCAGCTTTTGCGCAAACATGAAATCGGTTGCCCGCCAAACTCACAGGAAATTATACCATCCCCGGGCGGGGAACCAGACATTTCCCGGCCCCAAAATTTCGCCCGAGACCCGACACGGCCCCGACGGGGCCGGCCCTGACCTTCCACGTACCGAAGGTTGCTATCGGTTGGCAACTATCGGCCTTCACAAGAAGGACTGCAAGCTGGCCTTAACGGCGAGCCGAGCGTCCCTGCCCGCGACGGCCTCTTCTAACCTTGATTTTTCGAGCTTGGCTTACTAGACTCTCCCATTACGAAGCGTGCCCTGAAGCCGACCGAGCGCCCCGCGTCGTGCTGTCTCCCGTAACGTGAGGATGAATGTCAGAGCCAACTTTCTTTTCCTTCCCGCCCCCGCCCCACCCCGACGCCACCGAATGGCCGGGCACTCCCATCGGCGCGGGAAATTGCATTACTCGCACAAAAGGGCGCACCGCCATCCACGATAAGACCGTGGATTGTTCCCCGGGGCTCCACGACAAACTGGTCAAAAGCGCCACCGACTTCATAGAGTCGCGCCCGCCGCGGGAGACGCTGTTCCACGACGTCATCATCCACGGCATTCGCGTGCGCGCTCAGACCAACAGCCCGCACCTGATGGATTTCTGGCGCGACAACTGGTATTCGGTTTATGAGTGGCAGCATATCACCGGCCTAAACCCTCCCGCCGAACCGCAGGTGATGGTCTATGCCTTTGGCGGCGTGAAAGGCGAAAAGGAAGCGGCCTATTACAGTCGCGCCACCAATACCATCGCCTTCTTCAACACCTCCTACTATGGCCAGTTGAAGAGCTGGGTGCTGGGGGCGGTCGGCCGCATCCTGGCGGAAGAGTATGGAATCCACTCCATCCACGGCGCCTGTGTCGAAAAAGACGGGAAAGGTGTGCTCTACATCGCTCCCACCGGCACCGGTAAATCCACCAGTTCCTACGGGCTGGTCACTTATCCCAACAGTCGCTTCCATTCAGATGACTGGGTCTATGTCCGCTATACCTATCAAACCCGGGATGGCCAGCGCGTTTTCTTGACGGAAATCGAGGCGAACCAGGGATCTCATGCTCGTGGCTACCGGGTTTATCGCTGGGTTGAGTCGCACCAGGACGCGACCGACGAGCTGGACGCCAAGATGACTGCCATGACGCTCGACAACCAGGTCGTGCATCTTCGCCTCCGCGATCTTGACCTGACCCAGCCCATCAAAGCGTACGCTTACACCTCCGAGAAAGTCTTCTACCTGCGCACCAACCTGGTTGAGAATTTCCCTCTATCGGCGGTCGAGATCTTGCGATCCAAAGCGGAAAACGTGCCGGACATTGACGGGCCATTCATCGAAAAGCACCGCTCCATCATTGATCAAATGAAGTCCACCCTGCTCGATCCCGGCAACCTTTGCGCCGAGTCCTTCCGGCGAATGCCGGCCGATGAATTGGACACCCTTTGCGGCCGGTTGATCGCTTTCGATAATGCCCGCTCGATGCTGGACATCACCAGGGTTTTGCCCGCCGGCCGCGTCTTTTCGAACCCCATGGAGCCGGTTCACCTGACCGAGGTCATCCTCCTGAAGCGCAACCCGGACGATCCCGTTGTCCTCGAACGGTTGAAGCTGGATCGCTTCATGCGCCGGCTGTTGATTGGCGAAACGCCGGAAAAAAAGCGCGAGATCGCTTACAACGCCTACCGCGCGGTGGACGACAAGGAAGAGATAGCCTTCATCCAGAAAATAGAGGCGGAGTGGGAGAGGCGAAAGGGCGAGGGCGAGGAATGCAGCCTGTATCGCATTTTCTGCGAGGATTCCGACGTCCCCAAAACGCTTTATGAAGAGTTCGAACTCTTCCGCGTCATGCATCAGGCGACCAAGTGCTACGACCTCAATACCAACCTGCAAAAGGATCCCACCGTCCGCAATAAGCGCGAAGCGGTCGAGCGGACGATGTGCATTATCAACCGCACGCTCGAGCGCGAGCCCGAAACCACTTATTCCCTCCATACCTATCACCGCTTGATCGAGTAAGGTGAGCGCCGCGCCATGCGCTCAACCAAACCCGGTGGCGGGTGCCGCCGGGCTCAGTCTTCCGGCAGAAGCCCCGAGCCCCCAGGCACCTGCCTGGGGGTGACGGAAGCCACCCTTGCTGCGCAAGAATGGGGCACCCGCTCGATGGGGAGCTTGCTGGCCAGGTTCTCGTTGGCGACCTTGCCCGCCTTGATTCATGGCGACCTTGCCCGAGTCTTTCGGCAGCGCTACATTGAGCCCAGGAAGTCTTGGCGGAAGGAGGCCACCATGCTTTTGCAGTTGAGCATCGTTCCCCTCGGGCGCGGGCGCAGCATCAGCCCTGACCTTGCTGACGTCGTGAAAATCATTCAGGCAAGCGGGCTCGACTATCGCGTCACCGCAACGGCCACCATCCTCGAGGGCGACTGGGATCAGTTGATGAATGTGACCAAGCAGTGCCACCTGAAGATGCGGGAAAAGACCGAGCGCGTTCTGACCTTCATGAAAATCGATGACTACGCCGATCGCGCCCATCGCATCACTCGAGCGGTGGAAGCGATTGAACAGGCGGTCGGCCAGCCGGTCAAGAAATAGCTCGGGGACAATGCTGTTCCCCGTCTTTCAGGAGGAGGACTCTTTTTGCTTGAGGCTTTGCTGGGCTTGTTGGATCAAGACCTCTTCCACCCTGGTGAACCGGTTGCCGACTATTTTGGCCAGGTTCGTCATCAGGACATAGCCCAGGTGGTTGTTCTCTTCGCACAATCTTTTGATGTCCCTTTGGTTCATCTGCAAAAGGTCGGAGTCCTGGAGGGCAAGAGCCGAGAGTGTATATCGGTGCGGGCCGATGAGCGCCGACCAGCCAAAGGCTTCGCCACGGGACTTGCGATCAAGGGAGATCTCCGCCGCCGCATTGTAGTAAGTCACTTTGAAGCGAAGGTCAATTTCGCCGGCGCCTACGACAAAAAGCGATTCAGCCGGGCTTCCGGCTTCAAAGACCCGGTCTCCCTTCTTCACTTTCAGAATTTGGGAGACGTTCGCAATTTCTCGCAATTCCTCAGCCCTCAAACCCTCAAAAAGGCTGGATTGTTTGAGTAGATCAATCACGGTCTTTCACTCCTATCCTCTTCACCGGCCACGTTGGCCTCTCTCGCCGTGGCGGGCGAAGCACTCTTTCCTTGTTGGGCTATTCCCGGCGCAGCTCGGCTCCCTTCTACAAACCTGGCGGCCCGCTCCAGCCGGGCATGCATCGTTAGGGCCGAGTGCCGGGCTGAAAGTCCGCCCCTGCCACTCTAGCGGCTATCTGCCTTCTGCGATTTCAGAGAGAGCAGGTAGCGAGTAAGGTCGTTCGCCTCCTCGTCCGTCAGGCGGAGGTCGGGCATCTTGGAGCCGGGCACCACGCGGCGCGGGTTCTTGAAATGCTGAAACAGCCAGTCGGCATTGCGGCGGCTGGCAACTTGGGTCAGATCGGGCCCCACCTTGCCGCCGCGGCCCCGAAGAGTATGGCAGAGGACACAACGCTTTTCCTCGAACAGGTGCGTCTCCCCCAGGGCCGGAGTTGCCGCCCCGGAGCTTTGGCCTGAGGCTTGAGTCTCCCGGACGATATATTCGGATGGCAGGTTGCTATCGGTGAGGCTCAGCATCAAGATCGTCATGGCTCTTGCCTGCTCGTCCGTCAACTCCTGGTTGGGCATTTCGGAGTCTGGAATGACCGCTTGGGGATTCTTGAAGTGTTCCACCAACCAGCGCACCCTGCTCCTTTTCCCTTCCAGGTGGGTGAAGTCGAAGGCATGCAAAGGCTTGCTGCCGATGTGGCTGAGGTCAGGGCCGTCGCTTCCTCCCTCGCCGTTGATTTTGTGGCACGTATCGCAGCTAAATTCCTGCTTGTAGAGGAGGCGGGCTACCGATAGGGTTGGGGCCCCGGGGACGCTCGTCTCCTTGTGACACTTGCCGCAAGCCGACTGAATATACTCTCCCTTCCACATCGGCTCTTCCCAAAACTCCAACTCGTCGTGGGCGGCGCCCCGGTAGGTGGTCGCCATGCCCTGGCCGCCATGACAGATGGTGCAGCCGAACTTTTCGACGGGATGGTACTTGAGGATATCGGGGTGACGGCGGAGCGGCTCCTCCTGGTCGGAAAAGGCCGGGTTGTCATACGCCACATGGCAGGTCACGCAGCGCTCCACTCGTCGGAGCTGGCTCACCACCATCTGCCTGACCGCCAGCTTTTCCGGCCGGATGGCCTGGCGCACCTTTTCGTCCGCAATCTTCTCCAGAACCAGCGCGTTGTACCGCCGCTGGTATTGCTTCCACTCCCGGCTATAGTCGCCCCAGGCTCCCCAGGCGGCAGCGAGCAGGAGAAGGACGCTCGAAAGGGCAAAAATTCTTTGAACCATGCTGCCCTGCTACTTCAAGTCACCGGCACCGTCAGGGAGCCGGCCAGGATTGCCAGAACCAGTAGAACTCCCAGTTGGGTCCCCGCAAAAAGACTCCGATGACGGTGAACAAAGTAAATCCGATCAGAAAGCCGGTAAAAAGGCCGATGGAGGCTTCCCGCAGAGAGTCGGTGAGATAGCCGGCGATGAAAAAGAACACGACCAGATAGAGAACGGTAAGGGTTCCCGGGTTCAAGAGATCAATCAGCCACTGGGGTGAGTCCGGGTAGAAGCGCCGCACGCCGCCGGTGCGCATGTTGGCGAAAAGAAGAAGCCAGATGACCGCCGTGGTGAGGATGGCCGACAGCAGCGCGATTTTTCTCGCGCGGCGGGAATGAAACCAGACGCCAGTCCCCGCCGGGCCACGGTCGATATAGGGGATCAACATCAGTGCCACCACGGTCAGGGTAGGAATAAAAACGCCTCCCATGAACGCCGAATAACTGACCAACTCCTGAAGGCCCAGGAAGTACCAGGGCGCCTTGGCAGGATTCTCCGGAAAATTTGGATTCGCCAGCTCCTTCAGCGGGGCATCGAAGAACAAAGATACGATCAGGAAAATAACCAGGGTAAGCAGAGAGAGAGTAAACAGGCGAAAAACCAGATGCGGCCACGCCGTGAGTGTGTCCTCCGGCCCTCGATCCACCATCGGGGTGCGCCCCTTCACCAATTCCATGAGACCGTAAGTCTTCCGGGGATCAGCCGGGAAAATTTGCAGGCTGCCTCCGGCAGGATCGCGACTGGCCGGCGTTGCCGTCATCGAGACCAAAGGACTTTCTGCCTCCTCAGGCCGGCTCAAGCCGCCATCCTTGCGGATTCGCCAGAAATGCACCCCCAGAACAATCAGGGCGAGCACCGGCAGGATCGCGATGTGGAGCACGTAGAAGCGGATCAACGCCTCCTGTCCCACCTCGTTGCCCCCCAGGAGCAAAAAGCGCAATTGCTTGCCCACCCCGGGAAGGTAAGCCACGATATTCGTCCCCACCGTTATGGCCCAGAATGCCAGTTGGTCCCAAGGCAGCAGGTAGCCGGTGAAGCTCAGCCCGAGGGTCAGAAAGAAGAGGACAACGCCAACCACCCAGTTGAATTCCCTGGGTGGACGAAACGAGCCGGTGTAGAAGACCCGGCACATATGCAGGAAGACCACTGCTACCATCCCGTGGGCGGCCCAGCGGTGGAGGTTGCGCAGCAGCTTGCCATTGGAAACGACAAACTCGAGGTCCTTCATCCGCGGATAGGCCTGGTCAACGGCGGGTACGTAGTAGAACATCAAAATGATTCCGGTGCCGATCAGGATGAGAAACAGGATGAACGCGATCGCTCCCAAACCCAAAGAATAGCTGAACCTCAGCGTGTTCCTGTGGACAGACACCGGCAGGATGTGGAGGAAGAAATTCTGGTTCATCACCTCGGCGCGATCGAGGTCGGTATCGAGGGGCCCGTGGCGGATAGTGGAACGCCAGACGTTGCCCGGCAGGGCCCGGGCATTCCGCCAGAACTCCTGCATCATCCCGTGGCTCTTTCGATTCCCCACGACTACCTATCCGGAAACGCGAGGCCCCGAAGCGTCCGGTTCAGGGCGAGCTCAGATCGGCAATGTTGTCCCTGGTTTTACTTCTTCGCCCGCATCCACAACCAACTGCCCGTCCAGAGCAAGGCTGACTCGGTACCAGGGCAAAGGCCTCGGCGCCGGCCCGGCTTTCACTTTTCCTGAGTGGTCGAACCGGCTACCGTGGCAAGGGCAGAAGAAGCCTTCCTGCGTCTTGCTGACGACGCACCCGAGGTGGGTGCAGATCCCGGATATGGCGTAGAAGCCTTGCTTGGAGTCGTTATAGATAAAAAGTTTTTCGCCCGGCAGGGGCGTAACAACGTCCCTGGCGAAATCGGCGGGATAGCCGACCTTGTATTTCCGGGAGGGCTCGTAAAGCACATTCGGATACATGGATCGCGCCAGGCCGGCCACCATCCCGACCACCGCCGTCCAGAAGCTCGTCCATCCCAGCTTGCTAAGAAAGTGCCGCCGATTCACGTTGCACCCCTGGCCGTAAAACAAGCTGTTCACGAAACTCAAAAAGCTCCATGGTAATGGCTCCGGTCGGGCACCGCCGCGCGCAGAGGCCGCAGCGCAGGCACTTTTCCTCGTCCTTTAACATCGCCGACCACATGGCTCCATCGTTTTTGCCTGAGCAGGGTGCCACCGGGGCGCCGCACCGGCCGCGAAGAAGCTTGCTCAGATCCTCACCGCCGGCGAGCCGCTCGACCGCCACCAGCTTGAGACATCGCTCAGGGCACACGTCCACGCAGCCGCCACAGAGAATGCACCGGTCGCCGTTGAAGACCGGGTGGACACTGCAGTTCAAACAGCGTTGGGCCTGGCGCTGCGCCGCCGGCTCTTCAAAGCCCAACTCCACCTCAGCAATGCCGATACGGCGTTCGATCGGCTGCGCGGGAACCTTCTCCCGCGCCAGAGAAAGGCAACGGGGAAAGAGGCGATGGTCCCGCCCCGGCGGGCCAGCCACCATGCGTGCCCGGCGGGAGACCTCCATACGGCTGCCGCTCAGGTACGCCGCCATAGCTCGGGCCGCCTTTTGGCCGTCGGCCACGGCATGGATGATGAGGCGAGGGCCAAAGGCCAAATCGCCGCCGGCGTAGATGCCGGGGGCGGTGGTTTCGAGCGTATCGGGGTCCACCTGGATCGTGCCTCGCGGCGTAAGCTTGATTCCGTCACTCTCCTTGAGGAAAGAAAGGTCGCTCGCCTGGCCAATGGCCAGGACGACCGTGTCAGCCTCAAGGACCGATTCGGTGCCGGGCTTGAAGGTCGGGTTGAAGCGGCCGCTGCTGTCAAACACCGAGGCCACGTCCAGGAACTCCACTCCCGTTGCTTTGCCGTTCTCACCCAAGATTCGCTTGGGGCCTTTGGAGGTGTACAGCTTGATCCCTTCCTCCAGGGCGTCTTGTATCTCCAGTTCGTTGGCCGGCATTTCCCGGCGAGATTCCAGGCAGGCCATGAAGACTTCCTTCACACCGAGGCGCAAGGCCGAACGGGCCACATCAATAGCCACTTTCATTTCCTCGGGCTGAGTTTCCGCGACCTGGGTGACTTGATGCAGGGCCGCTTGGGCTTCCTGGAGAGCCGCGCGCAACTCGGCGGGACTCAAATCTTCCGTGGGACCAATCTTCCGCAACGCCGAGCGGGCCACATCGATCGCCACGTTGCCGCCGCCGATGACAAGGACTCGCCGCCCCAACTCCACCTTGTAGCCCATGTTGACGTTGAGCAGGAAATCAATCGCTCGCAGAACTCCGTCGTTCTCCACCCCTTCGATTGGCAGCGAGCGGCTCAAGTGCGCGCCGATGGCGAGGAAAATGGCTTGGTAGCCCCAATCGTGGAGTTGCTCGAGATCGAAGTCTCGCCCAATCCGGCAGTTGAGCTTCAGATCAATTCCCAGATCAAGGATGCCCTGGATCTCGGATTGGATCAGGCTCCGGGAGAGCCGGTACCCGGGTATTCCCAGGACCAGCATGCCGCCGGGAACAGACTGCGCTTCAAACAGAGTCACCTTGTGACCCATCACGGCGAGGTCGTGGGCGGCGCTCAAACCCGCCGGCCCTGAACCAATAATCGCTACTTTCTTCGCTCCGCCCCGCCCCTCGAAGGAGCGAAGCGCGGAGGCGTCGTGAAACGTCGTGGAGCCTTCTGCCCCGATGCCGAAGCTGCTGGCCGGGGGCAAGAGGGTTTCCGAGGCAGGGCGTATCGGGAGCGGTGGCTTGCCGTCCCTGGTGCCTGCCTCGGAGCCGTACTGTTCCGTCACAAAGCGCTTCAGGGCGCGGATAGAAACCGCGTCGTCAATTCGTCCCCGCCGGCATGCCGCCTCACACGGAGCCCCGCAAACACGGCCGCAGATGGACGCCAAAGGATTCGACTCGCGGGCGATGCGGTAGGCCCTTTCATAGTCGCCTTCGGCGATGGCCTGCACATAGCCCCGGGCATCCGTGTTCACCGGGCAGTCGAACTGGCAGTTGACCAATTCCCGGTAGTAATCGTAGTCCGGGATGCGGACGTGATATTTCTTCCGAGCCTCACTCATGGCTGTACTTCAAAGGCAAGTGGGTGTGCGTCCCCTCATCCTTGCGCGTCTTCCAGTCGAAAACGTAGCCCTTCCCCACAAAAGGGCTCTTGGCGTTGTGGCACACGGTGGTGCACGTTTCCGCCTTGGGAACGACCATGCCGGCCGCCACAAGGTCGGCTCGCTTGTACTCCTTGTTCTGCAGAGTCATCAGCCCGGTCTTGATATAGTCGCCTCCGGCGCCGTGGCACATCTCGCAGCCAACCCCGGCCAAATCCGGTGTTTCTTCGATACTCTTGAACCCGCCCGGCTTGCCATAGCCGGTAACATGGCAGGGCAGGCACGTTTTATCTGTTGTGTAATCCTTGTTCGGGTCCAGGCCCGCCTTCTTCTTCGCCTCCGCTCTCTCTCCGGCTTTCAGGAGAGCGAAGGCGTTGGCCATTTTGGTCTGCTCCCACGACTTATGCTGGGGGAGGTGGCAGACCTTGCATTTTTTCGAGCCGACGTAGGGGTGCTCGGCGGTTCTCCCAGTGGTGGTCAGGCTCAAAAGAGCGAGCGAAAGTGTGAATGCCGCGAGAAAAGCCTTCATGGATTGCCTCCTGTACCTTCTCACGCCATCCCACTCTGCGGGACCCAAGGAAAAAACAGAATTAACAAGGTGATGAAGACGGAGAGGGACGATGAACTGGGTTCGGCTGGCCCCGATTACATCGGGGCCGGCGGAATCAGCGAAATGCAAGATGGGCGCTCTCACTGCATTCCCTGTTGGCCGTTTTCAACCCCGAGCCGCATGGTTCGAGGTTTCTGGCTCGGCCTACAGCAAGTCGTCCTCATGAAGGGCAAGCCGTGAGCCACACGTTTCGATAAGCTTGGCGTGGAGGTAATACTTTGGAAAATAAGGAGTTATGGAAACAAAAGAGTCTTAGCAGCCAGGGGTTCTGGAGGCGCAAAAGTGTTGCTTTCGCGCACCACGCCACCACCGCTGGGGCTTTACGCACAGCATTTCACACAAAAGCCGGCCGAACCAACGTAGGCGGCTGGGCTATCGTGGGACGCGAACCTCAGAACCTGCCTCCTGTCCCGTCGCTCTTTCGCGCGTTCACGGTCAGCGGCAGTCCTGAAACAGTTTGCGCTAGAGGATTTTGACCACCCCGCCTTCAAATGCGATGTGGGTATAGGGAAAACCGTTGATGTTGAATTCGACGGCGCCAGCCTCGCGACTCAAACGCAGAAACCGGCTGATGAGGTAGTCCTCGTCCCAGGCCGAAAACAGCCGCTCCGTCTCTTCCCGGGAGAGCCCGAACCGCTCGAGAGCCACCGGCCGGCCAAATTCGCCTGCCAACTTCAGATAGTGATCCACCAGTGGGCGCAATTCCATGACACGGGCACTCTCTTTCGGTGCATCCTATCGCAAGGATCGGCGAGCGCGCGCTGGATTTTTGACCCCAAGCACGATGGTGGCTCGTTTCGCCCCGCCGGAGACGGTAGTGTAGCCGTAGTTGATGTTCACGCGATCTCGGGCCAGCTTCGCGGCGGCCCTGGCCAGAGCGCCCGGCCGGTCCGCCAGATTGAGAACCAGCGCTGGAGTTACTTCCGCCTGAAATCCCTCTCTTCGCAAAACGGCCTTCGCCTTGTTCGCCTGTTTGAGCAGCAGGCGCACGGCGCTGCGGCCTTTCGCGTCCGAAGCATAAAAACCGGAGATGTTGATCTTATGTCTCGCCAATGCCGAGCAGATTTTAGCCAGGTTACCGGGACGGTTGACACCCCAAACCGTGAGTTCCTGCATGGCCATAGCTCACCTCCTGCTTACGATGAATATCCACCCGCACCGTGCTGAAACCATGTTCTTTCCTGTCATCCCTCCCACGGGCAGAAGCCCGTGGGCCGAACGGAAGCGCAATGTTGTTCCGTCTGTTCAGCCCAGCGGTTTCCGCCGCTGGGCTAGGCACAATAAGTTGGAACGGCACTAGTTCAGAAATACGCGTAGCGGCGCAACGCTTCCATTCTAGGGAGCGCAGGGAGACGCGGTCAAGCAAACTCTGGTTCCGGCATGTCCGCGTGCACCGCTTTCCGCTATACTATTTGTTTCCGCAACGTTAGTTCTTGAACTCTAATTCACACTTCCGGAGGGACCATGGCAAGTCCGATTGGTGTTGGGCAACCAGCGCCCGATTTCACGCTGAAGGATCAAAACCAGCAGGATGTCACCCTATCGAGCTTTCGCGGCAAGCGCAACGTCGTGCTGGCCTTCTACCCGCTCGATTTTTCGCCGGTGTGCAGCAAGGAGCACGCCTGTTTCACCAGCGACCTCAAAGATTTTGACGGACTCGACGCCCAGGTGCTCGGCATCAGTGTGGACAGCGTCTGGGCGCACAAGGCCTTTGCCGAGCATCTGAAAATCAACTACCCGTTGCTGGCCGACTTTCACCCGAAAGGCGCTGCCGCTGAAAAGTTCGGCCTCTACCTGGCCGACAAAGGCATCACCAACCGCGCCACCGTCATCATTGACAAACAGGGCGTGGTCCGCTACGTCAAACTGTATGACATCCCGCAGCAACGCGCCAATGCGGAATTGACAGCCGAGCTGGCCAAGCTGAAGTAGGTTTGCCTTTCTCTGGCCGTCCGCGGGGCTCCCCTTCAGAGTCGGTGTGAGAAGTTCGAGGCTCGCGCGCTGAGCCCCCAGGCACCTGCCCGGGGGGATATGCGAGGAGCGGACTCCCCGAGGCAGGAGCCTCGGGGCTGGGGGAGGTGATGGGAAAGGCCACTGTTTCTTCTCGAAACGAGCAGTCTGCTCACTAGTGCCGTTCCAACTATTTGGGGCTATTTTGCGCAAGTCACACGGCATGCTTTATTGATCATAGATGTATAGGCTCATTAAGTTGGAACGGCACTAGCTGTCACTCTTCCTTCTCGCCCTCGCCGCAAAGGTAGCGCGCATCAAAATCAACGCCGGAAGCGTCGAGCGTGGCCACCGCGCTCCAGCCCGCCGCCGCGGGCTCCTCGCGGCGCAACACCCGGAAGACCCCGTCCTCCAGCTCCACAATCTTCCAGCCGCTGCGCTCGATTTCCTCGACCGATTCTCTCTCCTCCTCTTCGCCCTTCCGCCGGAAAAACTGATCCGCCAAATTCCAGGTAAGGCCCCCGTCTTGGGTGAGAAAGACCTCCGCATCAAGTTCCTTGCCCCGGATTCTGATTCCGACGCGGCGCTCGACCACCACCGTGCCGTGCTTCGAATCAGTGAAGGTCATGGTGCGAACGGTGCCGAGCGAGGTCGTGGGCGAGGGAAGATCCACCTTGACCCAATTTTCCCCCCCATCGGTAGTCCGCAGGACAAAAGGCTCGCCCGGGTTATCCAGGATTTTCTCGCCGGCCGCCCAGCCGGTATCATCGCCGATGAATTCGATGGTCGCGAGCGCGCTCCCTTCGATGCGCGGCCCAATCTGCCGCCAGTTTCGGCCGCCATCGGTTGTCTTCAAAATGAGGGTATGCGCCCGCTTCCCCGGTGTTTCGATCCAGCCGGCGAGAAAGGCAGTGTTCTCGCGCGCCGGGAAGACGGCCCGGAGCTGCAATACGGCACGGCAGCCCGGGGCTTGCTGCGGCCAAGCTCGAGCGGCTTTCGCGCCCAGGCATCCGCCGGCTGCGGATATGGCCAGGAGAATCGAGACTCTTGCGATGATCCGTATCATTTGAAAATCGCTCCCATGGCCAACACTATATGCCGGAAGCCAGTACCGTTCCAACTACTTGTGCAAGATTGCTAGCTGGAGCGACAGTTTGCCCATTGGCCCGCGGCTCTTGAAAAACCTAGCCTGAAAGAGTTGGAACGGCACCGGCGCGGTTGGCAAGCGATGGTGATAAAATTTGGACCGGGTGAGAGGTCGTGGCTTGACCTCCACTTAAGCGGGCAAAGGACCGACACTCCATGCGGCGCACAAATTCACTTGCACGTTTCGCTGCCCGGCTGGCCGTCGCGCTTGTAGCCTGTGCGACGGTCTCCGGCCAATCGCCGGAAAAACCAGCTCCAGCGACGCCGTCACCCGGCAAGCCCGCCCAAATCCAATCCACCGGCATTCCCAGAGAACCTTTGGCGGGCAAGTACCTGGAAGTTGCCGCCGGGACGACCATCCCGGTCGCGCTTGCCCATACGCTCACCACAAGGACTGCCCGGGTGGGCGATTTTGTTACGTTCAAGACCATGGCGCCGGTTCATTCACTCGACCGGCAGTTGGCCATCCCCGCCGAGAGCATGGTTCGGGGCACGCTCGTCGGAGTGAAGCGCCCCGGCCGCGTCCGGGGAAAAGCTCAGTTGCGGATTCACCTCGAGCGCGTCAGCCTGCCGAATGGCTATACGCTAGAACTTGGCGCCAGCCTGGAGCCGCCCGGCCCGGAGCATCCCGGCGATAAAGAAGGGGGAACGATTGCCGGCGAATCCGGCAAAGCTCATGACGCGATCACCGTGGCTACGTTCGGCGGGCAAGGCGCCGTGCTGGGAAGCGTGGCCGGCCAATCGGCAAGAGACGCAGCCGTGGGAGCGGGTGCCGGGGCGCTGGCCGGATTGATTGGAGTTTTGCTGAGCCGCGGTCCGGAGATTCGGCTCGAGCCAGGCACGCCGTTTCGCGTAACGTTGAGCCGCCCGCTCCGGGTGGACCTGGACGAGCTTCGCGCCCTGCCGGAGGTGCTCCAGCCCATCAGCGACCGGGCGCCTCGATTGAAGCACAACTCGCCGGCCCCAACTTCCCCCCATAAGCCGTAATTTGCCGCCCGGCGTGGCGGGCTGCCCCTCTCATTTTGCCGCCATGAATCGCTCAATCTCTTCCACTGTCCGCGGCACCCCGGCGCTCAGGAGCCTTGCGCCATCGGCCGTCACCAACACCTCATCCTCAAGGCGGATCCCCAGGCCAGCCTCGGGCATGTAAATCCCTGGCTCGATGGTGATGACGCTGCCTGCTTCGAGTGGTTTCCAAACGTCGCCGACATCGTGGCCGTCGAGCCCGATGTAATGACTCAGGCCATGAACAAAGTACTTGCCGTAGCCCGCCTGCTCGATGACCTGATAGGCGCGGGTGTGAAGGTCTTCGATTTTGACGCCCGGACGCATCATCTTGATCGCTTCATCGGCCGCCCGGAGCACAATCTCGTAAAGTTCCTTTTGTTTCGGCGTGAACTTGCCGGAAGCGGGAAAGGTGCGGGTGAGGTCGGCGGCGTAATGCTGGTACGTGGTATCGGCGCTGTCCAGAAGAATTAAATCATTCGCCTCGATCCGCCGGCTATTCTCCCGATAATGAAGAATGGCGGCGTTAGGGCCGGAGGCGACAATGCAGGAAGAAGCCGCGTTGCCGCCCCGGCGGCGAAACTCGCCGACGGCGGCCGCTTCGACCTCGTATTCAAACATCCCCGGCCTGGCTGATTTCATCGCCGACCGAACACCCGCGCCCCAGGCGTCCACCGCTTTTTCCATCATTTCGAGCTCGCCCGCCTCCTTGATGCGACGCATCTCGGTGACGACCGCCGTTGCGTCCTTGACGGCCAACCCGGGAAAGCGCGCCCGGACACTTTCGACCAAGGCGAGATCCGCCGGCAGGGTTCCCCGCAGCGGCACCGCCGTTCCCGCTCCGCCACGCCCTCCCACGCACGTCCAGAAGGTCGAGTGGTAGGGCAATGCCATCGTCAGCATTTCTTCAAAGAGGCCTGAATCATAGACGCGCTCCACTCCCGTCTCTTCCTTGAGCTTGTCGGCTGCGCCTGCTCCGGCTCCTTCCCAGCGCTGCTGCAAGGAAGTGCGGCCCGGCGCAAAGAGAATTTCCCGCACCACGTGGCCGCGGATGTAGTCCGGCCCCGGCCAACGCCGGTAGATCTCGACGCGAACGCCCTTCGGGGCAAGCAACAGCCAAGCCTCCGCTTCGTCCACCCCGGTCAGATAATAAAAATGCGTGCTGCCGCCTTTAGCGACAAAGATTCCGTCGCCGAGTTGCTGCATCAGTTTTTGGCGGCGGGATGGGTAAGGATTTGTGTCCGCGGCTTGACATCCCTCCACCGCAGAGAAGCAGAGAACCCAGAAAGCGCAGAGCAAAAGCAGAGCACGTTTCACTTGAGCCTCCACCTTCAGAAATGCTCGAGCGCCAGGATTCTAGCCTAACTCCTGAGTGAATGCTGAATGAAAAGGCCTAAAGACCTGACTCGGGGCGGTCTGAAGACCGGCCCCTACCTGAAGACACGTCGATGAGGTTATGTAGGGGCAAGCTTCAGCTTGCCCTCATTATAGGCGGGCGGTCTGAAGACCGGCCCTACCTGAAGCCCCGGAAGTCAGTACTTGGGGACGGAAGGATCCACTTTGTCCGACCAGGCCAGGATGCCGCCTTTGAGGTTCCACACTTTTCGGAACCCGGCCTTGCGAAGGAAGTCCACTGCTTCCGCCGACCGCTTGCCCGAGCGGCAGTGAGCGACGATTTCGACCGAGCTATCGAGTTCGTGCACCCGGCGCGGCAATTCGCCCAACGGGATGAGGTGCGAACCAGGCAGCTTGCAAATTTGAACCTCGTGCGGCTCGCGGACATCGAGCACGTAAAAGTCTTTGCCGCCGTCGTACCAGCGCTTCAGGTCGGTCGGATCGATTTCGGGCACCTGCACGCCCGGCTGCAACTCTTCTCCGCGAATGCCGCAGAACTCATCGTAGTCGATCAGCTTGGTCACCGTGCGATGCTCGCCGCAAGCCGGGCAATCGGGATTCTTGCGCAGCTTGAGTTCGCGGAACTTCATGTTCAGCGCGTCAAAGAGGAGCAAACGCCCGACCAGCGGCGTACCCCGGCCCAGAATTAACTTTACGGTTTCGTTCGCCTGGATGGCGCCGATAATTCCCGGCAACACGCCCAGGACGCCGCCTTCGGCGCAGCTTGGAACCAGCCCGGGCGGTGGCGGCTCAGGATAGAGGCAGCGATAGCAGGGCCCGCCGTTCCAGGCAAAGACGGTCGCCTGACCTTCGAAACGGAAGATGCTGCCGTAAACATTGGGTTTGCCGAGCAGCACGCAGGCGTCGTTGACCAGATAGCGCGTCGGAAAATTGTCCGTGCCGTCCACAATGATGTCGTAGTCGCGAAAGATTTCGAGTGCGTTCTCGCTGGTCAGCTTCGTCTCATGGGTGTCAATCTGAATATCCGGGTTGAGATCGGCCAGGCGCGCTCGGGCGGCGGCAAGCTTCGGCGTGCCGACGTCGCTCGTGCCGAAGGTGACCTGGCGCTGGAGGTTGGTGAAGTCCACCACGTCAAAGTCCACCAGGCCCAGCCGGCCGACCCCCGCTGCCGCCAGATAGAGGCCGAGCGGCGCGCCCAGCCCGCCCGCTCCAATCAGGAGCACTTTGGCCTTTTTGAGCTTGAGCTGGCCGTCCATGCCGACTTCCGGCATGATGAGATGACGCGAATAGCGCAGCACCTCTTGCTTGGAAAGTTGGGCGTCCTGCGCGATGGAGACGTTGGTAGCTGGGTTGCTCATGTTGCCCTCTTGCCCTGCACCAGATGGTGCAGGGCTTGCTCGATTCCCCTCGACCGCTCCCCAGCGGGCGAAATCAACGTAAACCGGCTCCCCGGCCGGTCATGCCCGGCCAGCCAAACCTGGATGACGTCCGAGCACCGCCGGCGATGGATGGCACGATGCTCACCACGTCGCCGTGCTGGATGGGTGTCTGCTCTTTTTTGAGATACCGAATATCTTCGTCGTTGACATAGATGTTCACGAAGCTGCGCAGCTTGCCATCGTCGGTGAAGAGATGCTTGCGCAGCTCGGAGTATTGCGTGGTCAGCTTCGAGAGAATCTCGCTCACGGTCGCGCCGGTGAGCTCGACCCATTCCTGTTTGCCGGCGTACGGGCGCAGCGGTGTGGGAATCACAACCTTGGCCATGTTCCTCTACCTCGAAGAAACAGATGCCTCAGCCACAATCAAAGTTTCGGGATCAAACTGGCTGCGATCATCGCGCAGAGTCCAGCTTGTGATTGCACCCGGCTGGCGATCGGCCACGGCTACAATCACATAGGAGTACCCCGGCCAGGCATGCTCGCGGTCAAAATCGCTCGGGCGAGCCGGATGGTCGGGGTGCGAATGATACCAGCCGACGATCTCAAGGCTTCTCGCGCGCGCCGCTTTCTCAGCCGCGAGGTAATCCTCAGCCGTCACAAGGAACCGGTTGCGCGGGGAATCCTGGCGGCGGTTGACGATCGCTTGGAGTTCTTCGACGCGCTTGCCACCATCGCCCTGCGCCCGGCCAAGCAGCGCCCCGCAGCATTCATGCGGATAGCTCTCAGCCCCGTGAACCCGAATCGCTTCTGCCAGTCTGTGGCTCAAATGAAGCATGACCACGTCGCACTAACACTGCCATTCCGTCATTCTGTCATTCCGTCATTCTGAGCGGAGCGAAGAATCTCCCTGTTCAGGTGCTTCACTTCCTTCAGCATGACGCCGCCATACGCCCCAGCCGCTTCTGAAGCAGCTTCTAAACTTCTTCGTCCCAGAAGCGTTCACTCAGATACTTATCCGCGGCATCAGGGAAAATCGTCACCACCACGCCGGAAGAAATCTCACGGGCGACATCGAGCGCCACCGCCAGCGCCGCCCCCGAGCTGATGCCGATGAGCAAGCCTTCTTCGCGCGCCGCCCGCTTGACCATCCGGTAGGCGGTCTCGGTCCTCACTTCACGGTTTTCATCGGCCAGCGTGGGATCGTAAATGCCCGGTACCATCGCCGTCGGCATGTGTTTCAAACCCTCCAGGCCATGGAACGGCCCGTCGGGCTGAAAGCTGATGGCCTTGAGTTTCGGATTTAGTTCCTTGAGTCGTTTCGCCGTCCCCACAAACGTCCCGCTGGTTCCCAGACCGATAACGAGATGGGTGATGCGTCCGGCTGTTTGCTGCCAGATTTCCTCGGCGGTCGTTCGGTAGTGAGCTTGCCAGTTGGCCGGGTTATTGTACTGGTCGGGATAAAAATACAGCTCCGGATTTTCTTTGTACAGCAGCCGCGCGGCGCGGATGGCCCCGTCGGAACCTTCATCGGCCGGCGTGAGGATCACATCCACGCCGTAAGCCTTCAGGATGCGCTTGCGTTCTTCACTGGCGCTTGCCGGAACGCACAGCCGGACCGCATAGCCTTTCACCGCCCCTACCAGCGCGTAAGCAATGCCAGTGTTGCCCGAAGTGGCGTCCAGGATAATTTTGCCGGGCTTGAGCTTGCCGCTTCCCTCGCCCTCCAGGATCATGCTGTAGGCAGCCCGGTCTTTGACCGATCCTCCTGGGTTGAACCATTCTGCCTTGGCATAGACCTCAACGTCCCGAGAGGCAGGAGCCAGTCGCTCGATCCGGAGCAACGGACTGTTCCCGATCCGCTCCAGGAGGCTGGTGCGTTGACCGATTTTGTTCTCGATTTCGACAGCCGTACTCGTGGGCGCCATCGAGTCCTTCGTCTGTCTAAGAAGCCCTATGAGGCCAAGCCCTTGACTACGCGAATAGATCCACATTCTAGCACAACCGATGATACTCTACAATGGACTCGACTTTAAGAGGTAATCAATTGAGGGTAAAGGAGAAAGAACCTTCTTTCCTGAATCCTGCTCTATTATGCGACTGTTTTGGTCGGATATTCTCGCTAATTCCCTGCCGGCTCGGCCCGGGGAGCCCTGAGAGCAATGTAGCGCAACAGGCCAAGCAGGTCCGCGTACTCGGCATCGGGGTGAAGCGAAGGCGGAAGTTGGCGAGAGTGACGGTTGATGTAGATCGTGCGGCAGCCCAGCCTTTGGGCGGGCAAGAGGTCGTACCGTTCCCCGAAGGCGACGTGCGCGATTTGCTCCGGTTGACACTGGAGTTGCTCGAGGGCATAGCGAAATACTTTTTCGTTCGGCTTGTAGGCGCGCGCCTGCTCGGCGGTCAGTAGCCGGTCGAATGGCACGGTGAAGTGTTCGAGCGTTTGCGAGAGCAGATCATCATCAATGTTGGATAAGATCGCCAGGCGCAAGCCAACTTTCTTGAGCTCGCCCAGCACCGCGTTCACCTCCGGGAATGGTTTCCAGGAAGGCAGGGAGGCAACCAAACGCTCACCATCAGACGAGCGCGCCGGAAGCTGGTGCTTCTTCAGGGTATCGAGCAAAGCTTCCGCCAAGATTGTTTTGTACGGCTGGTAGGGCCCCTGGATCATTTGGAATTGGATCTCCTCCCAATCCGCGGCGAACTGCTCGACCGCTACCTGGCTGCGCTTCTCCACAAGGATTTGGCGGAAACACGCGTTCATCCCCGCCTCCCAGTCAATCAACGTGCCATAACAATCGAAGGTGAACCAGACGGGTCGCTCAACCGATGGCATGAAGAAATCCGAGCCTCTTCAACTGGGCTATCAGACATATGAGTATGGCACACCCCGCAAGGCAAGCAAGGAATGCGTGCCCGGCTGTGTCCGGCGGCCGGCATTTTGTGTACACTCGAAAAGCGCGAAGGAGCGGACCATGTGGCGGGTCGGACAGGAGTTTGAGGAAAAGGTGCTGGAACAACTTTCAGCCGCCGGATTTGCTTGCGAGCCGGAGTCGGGCGAGCCGGGTCGCGTGCGCGTGACTAAATACCATTGTGGCGCGGTGCTAAAGGCGGACGGCAAGAAGGTTCGGCTCGTGGAGCTGCCCGGCTACATCCTCCGCCGAGAGCTGGTTCGCCTCTGGGACGCCGGCTTCCAGAAATTCTTTTTGTCAGGCGACGGCAAGCGCATCCCGGCGCTGGCTGAGCACCTGCGTCATCTCCAAAAATTCAACGAGGAGCTCGGCGCGGTTCTGGGCCTCCCGACGTATTACAACGAAGCCCTCGGTTCTGTCTGCGACGTCTCCGCCTACGATCGCGTCCAGGGACGAAAGTGACCCGCTCGCGCTTTCCCCGATCGCATTTTGCTTGACAAGGGGGCGGGCAACTTTTAGACTTATTCTAAATGCAGGCGCAGTCGCGTCTCACCCGGCATCGCCGGGCCGTCTTGGAAGTGATTCGAACCAGCGACGACCATCCTGCCGCCGCGCAGATTTTTTCGCGTGTTCAGAAAAAGCATCCGCGGGTTGCCTACGCAACCATTTATAACGCGCTCAACTGGCTCAGCCGGCACGGTGCCATCGGCGAAATCAAATTCGGAGATGAGGCCGTCCGCTACGATTGGCGAACGGGCCGCCACGACCACCTCGTCTGTAGCCGTTGTGGGCGGTTGACCGATGTCGAGATCAGTTTGAACCCCCGCGCCCTGCGGCTCGTCGCCAGGGAAAAACGTTTTGTCGTGGAACGCTATCATATTCAAGTTCACGGGCTGTGTGTCCGTTGTCGGAGACAAGCTCGAAGACTCGAATCAAAACCGGCCTGGCGGAGAACCCGGTCGCTCCGCCGGTCAGGTTGAGTCACGAGAGTAGGGACGGCCGCATCCGGAACATTCTTTTCCGGGACTTCGCTCTGCCGCGGAGGGAAGTCCGCTACCGCTCGCGGCCGGTTCGGCCACGAGCCGCAGGAGGCTCTCATGGGCGGATGCTCCGACGCCCCCAAAATTCTGTTTCTCGCGGTTGTTCCGTGTGCTCTTGTCCTGTTTTTGGGCCAGAGCGATCTCGCCTCGCAGGGGGTTGGCGAATTTGCTCTCCCGCTCCCGCGGGGTGTCCTGCCACCTGTCATCCCTGAAGACAACCCGCTGACGGCAGCGAAGGTTGCCCTCGGGCAGAAGCTTTATTTTGACGCTCGACTCTCCGCCGATGACACGGTGAGTTGCGCGACCTGCCATGACCCGGCCAAGGGTTTCGCCGATGGCAAGACGGTGGCGGCGGGGGTCGGCGGGAAAACGGGCGCGCGCAATTCGCCGACGGTGCTTGACGCCGCCTTCAGCGACTTTCAATTCTGGGATGGCCGCGCCTCCACGCTCGAGGAGCAGGCCAAAGGTCCGCTGACGAACCCGGTCGAGATGGGGATGCCCTCGCACGACGCGGTGACCGCCAAACTCCAGAAGATTCCGGAATACCCTCCGCTTTTTAGGCAAGCGTTTGCCTCCGACCGGATCACCATTGAAAACGTCGTCCGGGCCATCGCTTCCTACGAGCGCACCGTCTTCAGCTTCAACTCGCCTTTTGACCGGTTCCTTGCCGGCGACAAGACGGCGATGTCGGAATCCGCCCAGCGCGGCTGGCAGCTCTTCAATGAAAAGGCGCGCTGCAACAACTGCCATGGATACGTTGCTTCCCTGCCCACTTTTACCGACAACAAATTTCACAACCTTGGCGTGGCGATGCACGCCGCCAATTTTGCCGAGCTGGCGCGCAAGGCAGCGCAATCACCGGAGTCCGCCTCGGCCCTGGCTCATGCACCGGGCTACAGCGAGCTGGGCCGCTTTCTGGTGACCAAGGAACAGAAAGATATCGGCGCGTTCAAGACCCCCGGCCTGCGCGACGTTGCCTTGACCGCTCCTTACATGCACGATGGCAGCCAGCGCACGCTCGAGGAGATCATCGAGTTCTACGACAAGGGCGGCGAGGACAATCCCTACCTGGACGGCGGCATCCGCCCGCTCAAACTGACCGCTCAGGAAAAGGCCGACCTGGTCGAGTTCATGAAGGCGCTCACCAGCGAAGACCTGGCACGCTTTGCCAGACCCACCAACCAGCCATGATTTCTCGGAGGAGGTCTCCCGATGATCAAAGACCCTTTCAGCCGCAGGGAACAGAGAAGAGAAAAGGAACGGAGAGTATTTTTTGACTCGCTCCTGAATGCCGACCGCCGGAAATTTTTGAAATTATCCGGCCAGGCGGCGGCGATGGCGGTGGCGGCCAGCGCTTTTCCGCTGCACTCGTTTCAGTTGGTGGAGTTTCTGAGCGCCGCGGAAAAGACCGCCGAGCCGGAAGTGAGCTTTCGCTTCGCCTACATTTCCGACACCCATCTCTTTGACAAGGGGATGACCCATCGCTTTGTCAAAGCGGCCATGAAGGCCGTCCAGGACGTCAATGCCCTTGACCCGCAGCCCGACTTTGTTCTTTTCGGCGGCGACCTGGCGCAGCTCGGGCAGCGCGGAGAGCTTCAACTCGGAAAACAGATCCTCAGCGAGTTGAAGGCTCCGCTCAAAATGATGGTCGGAGAGCACGACTGGTACTTTGACATGGGCGATTCCTGGCAGGAACTTTTCGGCAAACCGGTCTATTCCTTCGACTACAAGGGAATCCACTTCATCACCCTCAACAGCGTCGTCGAAAAGGATTTCTGGACAGCGCGCCGGATGACGCCGATGCAGCGGATGCAGACGGTGGCCGGCCTGGATAACGCCGTGCAGAGCCGGTTTGAAGTGGGCGAGCCGCAGCGCAAGTGGCTGGCCGAAGACCTTGCCAAGATCTCCAAGGACAACCCCATCGTCGTTTTCTCCCACTCCCCGCTCTACAAGTATTACCACGATTGGAATTTCTGGACCGACGATGCCGAGCAGGTGCAGGCTTTGCTCTTCCCCTTCAAGAAAGTGACGGTCATCCACGGCCACACCCATCAACTGCTCACCAATCGCGTCCGCAACATTTCCTTCCACGGGATGCTTTCCACCGCCTGGCCGTGGCCCTATGCCCCCAGCGGTCTGCCGAAGCTCACCATTCAAATGGACCGCGCCGACCCCTTCGACCAGTTCGATGGCTGCGGCGATGGCGCCGTCGAAGTGCGCAAGGATGGCGAGGTCAACAAAAACTACAACCTCTGGAGCCGCAACCCCATGAAGGTTACCTACGAGACGGTGGCAAGCGGCAAGCCCGCCAAGCCGGGCCCGTCGTACTAAGGAGGAAGCCATGCGAGAAAAATCAGCGAGGAAAGTCTTGGTCGGTTTGGCTGTTGCGGCAACTCTCGTGCTGGCTCTTGGGCTGGCTGGCTGGCCGGGTTCTGTCATGACATCGGCAAACGCCCCCGATTCGGGCGCGCCGGTCTCTGCCAGCCAACCGGACGGGGCGTGGCGGCAAGTGACAGCATGCGACCAGCGAAAGACGGTGGTGGTCGAAGGCTATTCTGACAACCGGCCGCTGCCGCCCAAGAAGGCTCGCCAGGTGGCCGCGCTGCTGACCGACTTGATGCAATATTGCAACGAGGAAGTGCAGGCGAAGATCACCACGGACGAGAGCATTTTCCTCTCGGTGAACGGTTCGGCTTTCGCCCAATTTGTTCCCGGCGGTCCCCTGCCCTTGCTGCCCGTCCACGGAAAAGCCCACACCCGGCGCGAAGAGCAGATCTGGAAGGCGGAGCTCGAGCGCATGGTGGATGATGGCAACCAGCTTTTCCATAATTCGAAGCTCGGCACGAACGGCATCTCGTGCGACATGTGCCATCCCAACGCGTCGAACAATCACCCCGAAACCTATCCCAAGTTTCAAACCCAGCTCAAAAAGGTGGCGCTGCTCCGCGACATGATCAACTGGTGCATTGAGAACCCGCTCGAGGGAAAGAAGCTGGCCGAGGATGACCCGCAGATGAAGGCCCTCGAAGCCTATCTCCTCTGGCAACGCAACGGAACGAAACTCGAACCCGGGAAGCACTGAGCTCCCCGGTTCAACCTCTCAGAAAGTCGTTTTGTAGTTTTGTAGGGGCAAGAAGCTTCAGCTTGCCCGATTGGAGGGCGGTCTAAAGACCCGCCCCTACACGAGTCGTTTTGTAGTTTTGTAGGGGCAAGCTTCAGCTTGCCCGATTGGAGCCTGAAGAACCTTCCAATTTGCGCGGCGCGCTCGAATCGCTGGTGAGGCATCTGGCGGTCGAACTCGCTCCCAGGGGCATCACCGTCAACGTGATTTCTCCCGGCGTGGTGGATACCGACGCGCTGCGGCACTTCCCGAACCGCGAGGGGATGGTTCGTTGGGCCGCGGAGCGGACTCCGGCGGGACATCTGGTCTCGCCGGAAGACGTTGCCGACGTCGTTCTCTTGCTTTCGAGCGAACTGAGCCGGATGATTGTTGGCCAGACGATCATCGTGGATGGCGGGTATTCGGTGATTGCCTGGCCGCAATGGGGTCATTGAGGAAGTGGGGTTGTTGGGGAGAGGTCGCCCCTTCACCCACAGGGATTCGCCATGAACCCGAGAAAATAAGGAGACAGAGTGTCAAAAATCCTGGCGCTAGTGGAAGATCTTTTCTTTGCCGCCAAGATCATCGAGACCGCCAGGCTCGTCGGCGCGGAGGTGGAAACGCTCTCGAGCGCGGAAGCCCTGCTCCGGCGCTCGGCTGAAGAGCGGCCGTCTCTCGTCATCGTAGATTTGAGCGCGCCCGGCGCCGAGCGCGGCGAGACCATCCGCCGGCTCAAGACGAACTCTGCCCTCACCGCTGTTCCCGTCGTCGGCTTTCTCTCGCACGTGCAAGCGGATTTGGCTGAGGCTGCCAGGCAAGCCGGATGCGACCGGGTTTTACCCCGCTCGAAATTCACCGCGGAATTGCCTCGCATCTTGCGCCATGCGGCAGAACAATCATCATAATCAACAGCCTCGGGTGAACTCACCACGCTCAGCCGGGCTGCCGGAACCTTCCCGGACGGAAGCGCAGAGATTTGGGATAGGGCGAGTCCGGTTCGTGTATAATGCGCCGGAGTGGGTCTTGGCGAGTACGTGCGAACCGGGTGGATTATTCTTCTGGCGCTTGTCGGAATTCTGACGATTGCCGTCGGAATTGTCTGCTGGAAACTCAAGTCCCTGTTGTCGTGTTCGCGTGCCGGCATGCAAGACACGCTTTCGGAGATCGGCGAAGAAATCGAAGGCTGCCGCCAGAAAACACAATAGGCTGCCAACAAGCCAACAAGAGGACACTCCGTGACAGAAGCTCAAACACAGGGGGGGTTGCTGGATGGGGTTGTTCCGGGCAGCGGCGCCCTTCGAAAAGCAATCCTGGTGGTAGCGGGCAGCGCCATCGTGGCGCTCACCGCCCAGATCGCGATACCTCTGCCTTTTACGGCAGTGCCCATCACCGGGCAGACCTTTGGCGTGTTATTGGTGGGCGCGCTGCTGGGGTCGCGCGCGGGAGCGGTCGCCCTGGTGCTCTATCTCGTGGAGGGGGCCGTCGGTTTGCCGGTTTTTGCGCCCTTCGGGGCGCCCGGGGCAACACGTTTTCTCGGGCCGACGGCCGGCTACCTGGTTGCCTATCCGCTGGCCGCGTGGGTTATGGGGTGGGCAGTCGAACGGGGCTGGCATCAGCCTCGCCATGGGCGAGGAGTCCAACTGGTAGCATCGCTCCTTCTCGCCGAAACAATCGTCTTCAGTCTCGGATGCGCCTGGCTGGCCCTGTGGAGCCACCGGGGCGTTGCCGAAGCGATCTACCTTGGGCTTTATCCGTTCCTTCCCGGCGAACTCGTCAAGATGGTGATCCTGGCCGGAGCTTTGCGAGTGGCCGGGCGGGGCGTCAACCGCCGCACGTAGAATGAGGATGCATTCCTAGGAACGCCGCGCCCCGCACGCTTGCCCTGAGCGAAGCGAAGGGATGGTACGGAGCCGCGCGAACGAGGTGAGAATGGGAGCTGCTTTTTCCCCTTCTCCGACACCGGAAGACGAAGAAAAAGTCCGGGAAGCAAACCGCCGGTTTTATCTTGCCCTCGAAGGGCTCGACCTGGAGAGAATGGATCGCGTGTGGTTGCACGACGATTCCGTCAAGTGTGTTCATCCCGGCTGGGAGCTGCTCTCCGGCTGGGAGGAAGTGCGCGAGAGTTGGGCGCGCATCTTTGAGAATACGGGGCGCATGCAGGTGATCATTTCCAACGTGGAGGTGCAGATGCTGGGCGATGTCGCCTGGGTGGTCTGCAACGAGAAGATCACCAGCACCACCGACAAAGGTTTCGATACCGCGCTGATTCAGGCCACCAATATTTTCGTGCGCCGCGGAGAAAACTGGCTGATGATCCACCATCACGCTTCGCCCATCCCCGTCACCGAACCAACGACGGTGCAGTAGGCCACCCGAAGCTTCGGGACTCTTTGATGATCCCGGCGGCAACACTTCTGTCCCTTCTCCTCATATCGGCTGGCATGCTTTCCACGCCCACCGCCCAAGCCCCCTCCCAAACCGTCCGCGCTGGCCGGCCAGAAGAACCGTTGCCGGCTCGGATTACTCTCTACAATCATTTCTATACGAACCTGCACCATTTCCTTTACGAGCAGGCCACCAAGGATTCGGCGCCGCCAAGCCCCATTCGGACGAGCCCCGATTCTATCGGGGCGAGCCGGGGCGATGAGCCGGCTTCGCCTCCGGCGGGGCTAACCCGCCAGCGGGAAGGCGGGCTAGCCGCAGCCGTCGCATACTATCGCAAGAATTTGACCCCGCCGCGACGGGGAAACCTTTCTTTCGATTCCGAGCTCGTTGAAATAGGCCGGAAGATCAGCCGCTCGGAAAACATCGCCGACCTCCGCGAGCGCGGCCTGGAGGAAGGCCTGATTCAGGCATTGGTGAAAGCCACGCCGATCTACCGCGAAAAATACTGGCCGGAAGACGAGCGCCGCAATCAGGCGTGGATGGAGTCCGCCCGGAAGCTGGTCACGGAAAAAGGCGATCAGTTGGCCAAGCAATTGACGCTGGTTTATCAATCCCCCTGGCCGAAAGAACCGATCCGCATGGACGTCACCGGTTACGCCGGTCCCTCGGGCGTTTATACCACCCCGGCAACCGCCGGGCCGGCGCACACCGTGATCTCAAGCGCCGACCCGCGCAATCAGGGCCTCGACGCCGCCGAGGTGATTCTTCACGAGGCCTCTCACGCCTTGATCAAACCCGTCCAGGATGCGATTGCGAGTGAATGCCGATCACGCAACCGGCCCATTCCCCGGGACCTCTGGCACGCCCTGCTCTTCTACACCACCGGCCAACTCGTCCAGCGCGAATTTGGCGATCCTCTCAGCTACGCCGAACGCTACGGTCTCTATCGAGGCCGCTGGGCTCGCTACCTCGAGCTGCTCCGGCTCTACTGGCAGCCCTACCTCGACGGCCGGACGAACTTCGATCAAGCCATTGCCAGCATCATTGCCGCTCTCTAGGGCTCTTCCACCTATTTGGGGCTATTTCCGGCCCCGTACCAACAAGATGGTGCGGGACCGGTGTCCTCAAATCCCCGTCACGCCGGTAGATCACCGGGCATGCTCAGTGCTCTCGAAGACCTGCGGGTAATGCATCCCGATCCTGCGCCAGGATTCGTTGTGACCCTCCGGTGGACGACTACACTCAGTTTCGCGTTGTTCAGAAGTTGCTCCGGCATTATTGTCACGCCGGATGCGGGATGCATAGGTTCATCAGGTCGGAACGGCACAAGCCCCCGGGGGCAGGCTGCCGGTTGCTTCCTTATTCTGACTTCAATACAATGCGCGCGTCGAAATAGGGCCGCGCCATTCGCACGATTGCAACCATGCCGGAGGACTAATGTTGCGGCGACTGTTTTTGGCTCTGAGCCTCCTTTTATTCGTTACTTCCGCCCTGGCGGGGCCTCCAGCAAGTGGCGAGTTCGAGTTCTATCCGGGCGGGCGCTACAACCTTTCCATCCCCACGCCCGCGTCCGTGTTGGGCTATCGTGTAGGTGAAGCCTTTACGCCCCATGCCGAGGTCGAGCGCTACTACAAGACGCTTGCGCAAGCAGCCGGAGAACGCATGCGCCTGCTGCCTTACGGCAAGACGTTTGAGGGGCGCACGCTTTACCTGGCTGTCTTCAGCGCTCCGGAAAACTTGGCCCGCCCCGGCGGGCTCGAAAGCATCCGCGCAAACATTGCCCGGCTGTCCAACCCGCGAAAAACCTCTCTCGAACAGGCGACGGAAATGGCGCGAACGACGCCGGCCATCGCCTGGCTGAGCTACAACGTTCACGGGAACGAGTCTTCAAGTTCGGAGGCCAGCCTTCAAGTCGCCTACCAACTTGCTGCCGGCGAGGATGAGCGCACGCTCAAAATTTTGAAGGAGTGCGTGGTCATCCTGGACCCGATGGTGAACCCCGATGGCCGGGACCGCTATGTCCAGTTCTACCGCAGCGTCCTCGGCCGGATGCCGAATCCCAATCCCGAGGCCGCCGAACACAACGAACGTTGGCCCAGCGGCCGGACAAACCACTACTATTTCGATCTGAACCGGGATTGGGCATGGCAATCGCAACCGGAGAGCCAGGCGCGCGTGGCTGAGTACCGCCGGTGGAATCCTCAGCTCCACGTGGACTACCACGAGATGAACCTTGAGGCTACCTACTATTTTGCGCCGCCGGCTCAGCCCATCCTGGAAAGCATCGATCCCCTTCTCACCAAGTGGTTCCGGATCTATGCCAAGGGCAATGCCGCGGCCTTCGATCGCTTTGGGATTCGCTATTACACCTCGGAGGACTTCGACCTCTTCTACCCCTCCTACGGCGATTCCTGGCCCTCGCTGAATGGCGCAATCGGGATGACGTACGAACAGGCGGGCGGAGGCCGTGGCGGGCTGGTGGCCAGACTCCGGGAAGGCCAGGGCGAGGTGACGTTGCGCGATCGCGCCTGGCATCACTTCACAACCTCGCTGGCGACGCTTGAGACAACCGCCAACCACCGTGAAGCCCGCTTGCTGGATTTCTACGAATTCCATCGCGCCGCTCTGCGGGCGGGAAGCGAAGGGCCCATTCATGAAATCTATCTTCTCGCCGGCAAAGACCCTGCGCGCTCCGCCCAGCTCATTGACCGTCTTCTGCGGCAAGGAATCGAAGTGCAACAGGCGAGCGAGCCGCTCGCGGCCAATGATGTCCGCGACTACGCCGGGAGCGTGCTCGGCGACAAGCGCTTTCCTGCCGCGACCTACGTGGTGGATCTCGCCCAGCCAAAGGGCTTCCTCGCCCGGGCCTTGCTTGAACCCGAATCGAAATTGCGCGGCCTCCTCTTCTACGATGTAACGGGATGGTCGTTGCCGCTGGCTTCGGGCGTCGAAGCCTACTGGTCTCAAAAGAAGGCCAGCGGCGAGCGGCGGGCGGTGACGGTTGCTCCTGAAGCAGCCGGCGGCGTCAGCGGCCCGGATCACGCCACGGCCTATCTTTTCACCTGGGATACAAACGGGGCGGCGGCGCTTCTGGCGGCCCTGCTCGAGCGCGACGTTCGTTGCTATGTTGCTATTGCCGGGTTCAAGTTGGCAGGTCAGGCATTTGATCCGGGAACGATTATCGTGCCTCGTGAAACCAATCTCCCGGACCTGGACCAAAAGATGAAAGAGCTTTCCGCACAGGCGAAGGTGGACGTGATGGCGGCGTCGAGCGGCCTGGCCGATGCGGGGATTGACCTCGGCTCGAATCGCATGCGCTTTGTCCGCAAACCCAAGGTGGCGATCGTCATGGACCGCCCGGTCGCGGAGACAGACTATGGCGCGCTCTGGTTTTTGTTCGACCAACAACTGGGCATGCCTTTCACCGCCATAGCCGCCGAGGATTTGCGCGGCGTGGAGCTGGCGGACTACAACGTCCTGATTTTCCCAAGCGACTTTGGCACCGGGCGCGGCTGGAGTCGCTACGTGGACAAGAAGCTGGCGGAGAAAATCGGCGGCTGGATTCGCAACGGCGGAGTTGTGGTCGGCATGCGCGGAGGAGCTGTGCTTGCCACGAAGAACAAGGCCGGCTGGAGCAGCATCGGCTTCCGCTACGTCCGGGAGCGTGACGAGCAGGAACGACTCGAGGAAGAAAAGGAGGCCCAGGCAGCCGCCGCGCCCCGCCCCGCCCTCGCCGGGGCTCCCCCTCCTCCTCCCGCGGAGAAACCTCCTGAAAAGGACAAAGCCGAGCAGGCCGCCAAGGAACTCGAGAAAAAGCTTCTCCCGTGGTCTAAGAAGGAGATCGAGGAAAGAAAAGAGGAAATTCCCGGCACGATCATGCGCCTGAATCTGGACAATACCCATCCGCTGGGTTTCGGCTACGCCGGCCAGGTGGACGTTCTCAACCGCACAAGCCCCATCCTCGAGCTGACCGCCAAGGGAGACAACGTCATTTACTACCCCAAAGAGAACTTCAAGCTGAGCGGCTACTTGACAGAAGACAATGCCAGGAAGCTGGCGAACACAGCCTACCTCGTTCGCGAACAGGTCGGCCGCGGTTTTGTGATCCTCTATGCCGATTCGCCGGTCTTCCGCGGCTTTTGGGAGGGTACCGTCCGGTTGTTCATGAACAGCGTCTTTTTCGGAAACATCGCCAATCCTTACTTCCGCCAGTGAAGAAGAAGCCGAGTGTCTGCGATATAACCCTCCCGTTTACGGCGGGCCGACCAAGGCGAAACCGCCACGCCAAGGCACGGCGGGCTCGCGTCGTGCGCTCGATCGCCCTCCTGTGCCGAAATAGTCTCCGAGGAAACGATTTTCCCCTTTTTAAACGCCTATCAGGGAAGGGTCTGATTCTGGGTGTAAACACACGGCATTTCCTTTTTACGGAATTGGCTTGGAGAAGCTGAGCAGCAAGGCCTTGAGCACGCCCTGTCATCCGGCGGAAAGGGGTTCGGGGGAATAGGCGCAGTTTGGTTTGGAGAGAAGGTTGCTCAGCCTAGGTTGCTTCCCGTAAGCACCGCGCCAGAAGGTCTTGCGATGACAGCCTCGGCTTTTGCGATTTGTCATATTACCAAGGATCGCCAGTTCGAATTCGAGAAAGGACAAAACGGGCAGTTCTTGATCTTCGACCATGTCGCTCACGCCCAACAGTTCCTCGAACAAAACCAACTTGTGGGCGACTGGAAGATTATCCCTGTAAGTGTGGAAACTTTCTGCGACTCCACCTCCCCCAGACAAATTTTGGAACGTGTGTTGCGTTGAGCGCTGCTCATCCGAGTCTTGGGGACGAATCCCAACCAATAGCGGCCACCAACGAATTGACTTTTGCCAGCTTCCCCACTAAATTGTTGTTTTCTATGAGCGATATCACACTGAATGATCTTCGCCGATTTGTCATCCGCTCCGGGGTTGAGGTGGCATACCAGGATGCGGCGGGGCGCAAATGCCTGATGGACATAAAAGGGATTGTGCGCATACCCGGGATTGGCGCGCCGCCTGCTTTTACGGTGGACCAGGTGCTTGCCGAAGCAACCCGGTTCGTCGTGATTCCGACCAACCCCAAGGACGAACAGCACACCCTCGACCGAACCGCCATGGCCGAAGCCATCAAGGCTACGGCGCCCGCATCATCGGCTGCCGCCACCAAGGAAGAATGAAGAACCGTTTGCGCCCGCCAGGCTAGTGCCGTTCCAACTATTTTGGGCTAAGTTCTTCATGGACTCAGCACGTATGACTAATTATGTCGCTCCAGTGCCGTTCCAACTTGATGAGCCTATACATCTCGATCCTGTATGATCAATAAAGCATGCCCTGCGACTTGCGGAAAATGGCCCCAAATAGTTGGAACGGCACCAGCTCGCTATTCTGC
>DATBWB010000044.1 GCA_036514995.1 Candidatus Acidiferrales bacterium | reverse complement strand
CGGTCTCAAGGACAGTTTGGGACCGCTCCCTTACGGTCCCTTCGACTTCGCTTCCTTCGTCCCGCCCTTGCGGGATCAGGGCAGGCAGGGCGGTCGCGGCTCGGATTACAGCAACGAGGCATTGGAACGGCCCTTCCGTCTGTTGCGGACCGAATACCCGGCCCGCAATTTCTCGATCCAGGATGTGATCCGCGGGGATTGTTCCAAGGGTCACGCGCTTGCGTACTGGAGCCGGTTCCGTGGGATTCCTCGGGAGCAGATCCTGGCGATCGGAGACAATTACAACGACCTGGAGATGCTCCGGTTCGCCGGGATACCGGTCGTGATGGGCAACGCAGAGGAGCGTCTCAAACAGGAAGGCTGGCCTGTTACGCTCGATTGCGATTCCGGCGGCGTAGCCCGCGCCATCGAACAGTATGTACTGTAAAGGAATAACGTCTCATCCGCAGATGGCGTAGTTTTCTGCCACAGAGACACGGAGACACAGAGAAAAAGAATTCAGAAACCAGAAGAAAAACACCTCCATCCTTTTCTGATTTCTGTGTGCTTCCGCAGTGGTCTTTGTTTAGCGTGAAAGGCGGCGTGGGGGCGTCAAATCCAACACCCGTGGTCGAGGGGAACAGAGGAAGCGCTCCAGCAGCGGTAGCACCGGCCGCTGGTGCTGGCGGCACGTTTGCAGAACGCTGAGTAAGATGCTTTGCGCCCGAGCTCCTCTGGCCGTGCGGTTTCCTCCCCAGACCTTGCGCGTCACCACCATCGGGCGGAGGGCTTGTTCGGCCCGCCAGTTGGTCGCCTCCAATCCGGGACAATACAGGAACGTAAACACGGCCTCTCGCTCCCGCCAGAGGTGGTTGCACAAGCGCCGGTTAGCTGGGGAGCGCGTGCGCCTCTGGAGCACTCGGTCCAGCCGCGCTTCCAGTTGACCTCGCGCCACGGCCAGTCCGTGCACGCTGATCTGCTCCCGGTCGCGGCGGTCTCGCAGGTCCAGCGCAGATTGCAACAGGGTTTGGATCGCGCCCGGAAACTGCGCCCCTCGCCTTCCCGCTACCTCCCGCATCTCCCGGCAACGGCGCAGCAGATGCGCCAGGCAGGTCTGGTGCACGGCCTTCCCAAACTGCCGATAGACACTCCAGCCGTCCCGCACCAGAAACCCGTCGAATCCCTCTCCTAAAATCGTCGCCGCTTGCTCGAACCCGCGCCCCGGCTGAATCGCATAGACCGTCATCTGCGGACTGCTGAACGCCCACAGCCACCAGAGTTGGCCTCCCACTTTCCAGCCCGTCTCATCCGGCGTCACGCTGGGTTCGGCGCGAATCCGCTCTCGCAGCACTGCATAGGTGGGTTCGGCTTTCCGCGCCACCCGCTGGATCGCCTGGCACAGCCCGCCCCGGCTCACCCGCAGCCCCCAGCCTTGCTCCAGCACCGCCGCCGTCTTGCCGTACGGCAGCCCCAACCCTTTGTTCAACTGCACCGCCAGCGCCACCGCCCGCGGCCCCACCTGCGACGCCGCGCTGCCCACTGCCGCCGAGGCCTGTCGCCGATCCCGCCCTGCGACCGTCTGCCGGCAGCGCCGACAACGGCCTTGGTGGATGCGAAACTCGATCCGCTCCACGCGCGGTGAGGGGATCTCCGTCTGATACTGCGAGACGACCCCGGTCTCCTCCACCTCGCCCCCACAGTGCGGACACTGCGTCGGGAGGGGAACTTCCACCACCTCGTCCACTCGCTCCGGAACCTCCCGCCGACTGGCCCGGCCATACTCCGGGCCGGCTTTCCGTCCCGGTTTCTGGGGATTGGCCTTGGGTTGCCGCCGCGAGAACGGCGCCGCCTGCCGCTTGGCTGCTCGCAGCGCCTCTTCCAAGGCCTGCCGCAGACGCTCGTTCTCCGCTTGCAGCCTCTCGATCTCCCGCTCCAACCGAGCGATCTTCTCGGAATCCGTCTCCTGCGTCACACCCTCAGAGTACCCACTCTGCCGAACAATGCAACGCTCTTCCCGTTGTCCTGATAAAATGTGCTTTTACGCTAAACAAAGACAATATAGGAAGCCAGGTGGAACACGCGGAACATGGAACAGACCGGCGGCGTTGGTACCTTTTGGGTGCTTCGGGCCGAGGGTAGCCCGATTGCACGCTTTGGCCAGCGACAAGGCTCGAAAACAGGTTGAGAGGTTGATGAGCAGTAGTCTCGGCCGTGCAAGCTGGCTCGGCCCTACCAGGAGAGCGTCTTCAATCGCGGAACCACTGTGAAATGGCGATCCCTGGTCGCCAATGGCAAATCAAACTCACGAGCCAACGCTGCGATCCATAGATCATTATCCGGAATGAGGGTGCCGGCCTGAACCAGTTCGGCTTTGAGTTGGCCGTAGTGCTCAGCGGTGTTTTCGTCGGGCAACAGAAGGACGGCAATTCGCAGAAAGTCGCGGACCTGAGTAACCGCTTCCTCGCGCCGTTGTGCTCTTTGCGCGCCGTAGTGGAGTTCGCCCAGCACCACCCATGGCAGGTAAATGGTAACTTCGGCGAGGCGCGCAGTTAAATCGGGGTCACGGCGAAGATGGGCAACTACGACGTTGGTATCCAGGAGGGCGCTACCAGTGGCTTTCATCGACCCTTTCGCAGCCTTCCTCGATAGCTTTCTCCATCTCGTCGGCGGTTTCCTGCGAGAGGCTTCCAGCCGTGCGGGCGAGAATAGCTCGCCGTTCTTCCTGGCTGATCCGCTTAAGACGATGAATATAATCTGCGGCCAATTCCAGCTTGTCCGGCGGCAATGACTTAAGGTCCTCGACGATGTTTTCCAGAGGGCTCATGGCTACCAATCTACACCGGCAACGCGGCACTGGCAAGCTGCATGTCGAGTGGAGGTTATCCCGACGGGGTCCGCTTGTGGCCGCGCCATTCGTGGAGAGCCTCCAGAAAATCCTCTATAGACTCGTCTTCGGGCCAGAAATCGCCATGTAGGGCAGAAACGTCGGTGATTGGACCGGTGCCCTGCTCGGCCATAAGTTCCTCCAGCGACGGATGCCTGTAGAACGAATTCCGAGCACCCGGTCCCGGAAGGTGGGTGGTGCGCTTACGGTGATTTCTCCTCTTGCTGAACGCGGTTTGCCTCCTCGATCACAGTATACCAGCGAACGTGTGAGGTCACGACAAAGATGGGCGATCAAATGAAACCAATCTTGATGACCCAGGCGCAGTACGCCAAACATCGCAGCACAAGCCCCCAGTATATCCACAAGCTGGCCAAGGCTGGTGTCTTGGTGATGCGTGGTCGCCTTGTAGAC
>DATBWB010000043.1 GCA_036514995.1 Candidatus Acidiferrales bacterium | reverse complement strand
AATAGAGCGGGGTGGGTCGCTTTCCCTTGAACCTCAGCTTCTTTAGAAACTCGATTTCCTCCTCAGTAGCATCACCGCTCAGGGAAGGCTTACGAAGGAATTCTTTGAGCCCCGGCTCTTCCTCGGGAGGTTGTTCGGGTTCCCTCTCAACAAACTCAAATTTCTTAGGGTGCCCTGGGGCCAGTCTGCGGTTTAAGACAATTTCTATACCAAAAGTCACAAGGTCGATATCCCACGATTCAATCAGCGGATCCAAGAATGACACGCAGTTTTCAACCGACACGTTGAAAATATCTGTGTCCAGGAACTCGAGAATGATGACCCGCGTCTGTTCATAGCTTCGGCCGCTGAGTCGAGCCACCAAGCGGAGCCAGTTCTCACTTTCCAGTTCTTCTTTGGTGACTCTCTTGACCACGTCCAACAGCTTCTGCGTGACGAGGCGTTCGAGTTCGCCGAAGGGCTGCTTCTCAAAAATCGCGCGTACTTGTTTTTCTTTGTGGGGATTGCATTTGCGCAGAATCAAGTCTCGAACTTGTTTAAACAAGGGCGTGGGCGGCCCGCTTAATTTTTTCTTCAATTCTTCTTTACGCTGGAGGTCAGCCAGCTTCGCAAGCTCACCGCTAGGGAGCTTCAAAAATTTTCCCATCTTGTCATAAATATCTGTCCGCTCAGGTGCGGGGGGCGCTTTTTTTCGTGTCAGCAACTGGGAGATGTAGGACTCCGTAACTTCGGCGGCAGTTGCCAGTTCCCGCTGCTCAAAACCCAGCTCTTCCAGTCGCTGCCTAATCACTAAAGGAACATCCACGGCTCCCTCCCTTGGCTTAACTCTTTTTGCTTAAGCCTAGAAGTCATTTCAAAATATCCCAGATTTAGCTTGACAAGTCAAGTAAATTGACCTAGAATGGTTAATTGACTGAGGGGGTGCTAGGCTAACCTAAACTAATTCGGGTTATCTGTAATCGCGCTCTTGGCCACGACAACCTAGGAGGTTGACATGTTTGCACGCAGAGTTTCCATGCAGTTGAAGCCCAACAGTATTGTGGAGTTTACGCGGACGCTGGAGAAGGAAATCATTCCCCTGCTTCGAAAGCAGAACGGGTTCCAGGACGAGATCACGTTCGTCGTCCCGGGCGGGACGGAAGCGTTCGGACTCAGTTTGTGGGACCGCGAAGAGAACGCGGAAGCCTACAACCGCGGAAGCTATCCAGGAGTGCTGAAGACCCTGGCAAGAGTGGTTGAAGGAACTCCTCAGGTTCACACCTACGAGGTTTCCAACTCGACCTTCCACAAGATCGCCGCTGCCGTAACAGCCTAAAGCGGACGGGTCTTTTCATTTGGGGGCGGCCAAGTCCGCCCCCCCCAGTTTTTCGGCGAAGGGGAAACTACAAGAACACAGGAGATTTCCAATGCTTACGAAAATCAGAGAACGGGTGGAGGAGGCGCCACTACGAGATGAGGCCCTCGGGGAAAGCGAGGCAAAATTCCGTACCTTAGCCGAAACTATTGCATCTGCGATCTTCATTAGTTGGCGGAAGCGGCTGCACTATGTAAATCATGCCGCCGAGGTCATCACCGGCTATACACGAGAAGAGCTCTTATCCATGAATTTCTGCGATCTTGTCCATCCTGATTCTCGAGAACTGGTCATAAACCAAGGGCGCGCGCGCCAAGGGGAGATCGGGGTCGCTTCGCGGTATGAGGTCAGGATTCATACCAAAAATCGTGAGGAGCGTTGGCTCGACATCACTGCAGCAACGATTGACTTTGACGGCGTCCTGGCCCGGCTGGTTTCAGCCTTCGACCTCGCCGAGCGCAAACGGGTGGAAGAGCACGTACAACTGTTGGCCGTAACCGACCCGCTTACTGGCTTGGGCAATTACCGCCGGCTCCTCGACGCAGAGGTCAAACGATCCGAGCGCACTGGACGACCGTTTGCCGTTCTCCTGCTCGACCTGGATGGGCTGAAGAAGAAGATCAACGACGGCTACGGCCGCATGATTGGCAGCCGGGTATTGTCCCGCCTCGGCGATGGGCTCCGCGTCTATTGCCGGGCTATCGATACAGCCGCGGCATAGGGCGGCGACGAGTTTGCCGTCATCCTGCCCGATGCGCCGGGATACTCCAACCAGATCGGAGGAAGGGCTACTCTTCCATAGGTCGCCCTATTCCTTTATGGATCATCCACTGCGAACGCTGCTGTACGAGTTGTTCCTGGAGCCGTTCCTGCGGCTGTTGCAACAACCGTTTGAAGGAAAGGCCTACGCCCGTCGAACGAAGAACGATACGAGAGGGGCAGCATGAGAGCTCACCCACATGGAGTTGAACGTACCCTCGGAATCCCGAAGCGTCATGGCCCCCCGGGGGCACTCGCATCTTTATGATGGTTACACAGCCGAATTTGGAAACAGCTTCCAATCTTCAAACTTCTCTAGGTAAGGCGTTCAAATGAAAATTACGCGCAATCTGGCCATTTTCCTCCTTATGATCCTGCTTTCAGCTCCTTTGATTCACGGGCAGGATCTTTCCAAGTATCGTAACTTTTCGTTCGGAATGAGCTTGGTCGAACTATCGAAGCGGGTTAATTTAAATCCGCTCCAGACGAAGCTGATCCACAAGCGCCCGGCGGTCATTCAAGAGTTCACGTGGTGGCCGCGGGAATCTTCTGACTCTTCGCTCCAAGCGGACTCGGTTTGGCAGGTTTTCTTCAGCTTCTACAATGGCGAGCTCTACAGGATTTTGGTGACTTATGATCGGCAAGCCGCAGAAGGGCTAACTGCCGAGGACTTGGTACAAGCCATCTCGGCGCAGTACGGAACTGCAACGAGGCCTGCTGCCGAGATCAGCTTCCCGACGAACGAGCTGTATAGGTCGACAGAAAAGGTCATCGCCCGCTGGGAAGATTCGCAGTACTCGATAAGCCTTTTCCGTTCTAGCTTCCTGAACTCTTTTGGGCTTGTCATGTTTTCGAAACGGCTGGATGGACAAGCTGAGGCTGCGATTGCCGAATCCGTGAAGCTGGAGGGGCAAGAGGATCGGCAGAAAGAAATCGAACGCCAGAAAAAAGAAGCCGGCAACCTGGAAGTGGCGCGACAGAAGAACAGGAAGACTTTTCGCCCTTAATGTGGCTAGAGAACAACGAGCTAGTCCCGGCATCTTCCCCTTGCTGCCCAATTCTCCCTTACAGTTTGCGTGATGGCAGGCTAGCGGCTTCATTGTTTTTCCTGTTAAAGACCACACCCACGGACCCACCACCCAGTTTCTCCAGAGAACGCGACAGTGGGGACGTTCTTGATTCTCGTCCTCGCTTGTCCTGCCGGCACAATTAGGACGCGCCGGGCCCCCCATTTGCGCACCTTTTTGAATTAAAAAATGAAAATAGCGATTGATGAAGCTGAGAGAAACGACTTTATTTCCTCGACTTTCTAATAGTTTAGTGTATAGTCCCAGTTTCCGTGAATATTTTGCTCTACAATCCGGACAATAAAGTCACGCACAACTTCATACCGCATCTTTGGATGTTTCTTCTCAAATCACTCACCCCCGTCGGTCACAATGTGTTTCTGGTGGATGGCAATGCGCAGCCGATGAGCGAGAAGGAACTGGTCCAGTATCTCCGGGAAAAGCGCATAGACTTGGTCGGGATTGGTGCCATGACTCGCATGGTGGCGAAGGCCTACCGGATGGCGGATGCGGTGCGCGCCGTGGGGGTTCCGGTGGTCATGGGAGGTCCTCACGTCACCGAGGTGCCGGACGAACCTCTGGGGCGCGACGGCGGCCCTTGCCACGCGGACGCGGTCGCCTTGGGCGAGGCCGACCAGACCTGGCCACAAATTGTTGCCGATGCTGAGCGCGGTACCCTGAAAAAAATTTATGCCCCTCTCGATGCCGCCGGGAAAGAGGTCAAGCCCTCCCTGGCCGATTATCCGGTGATCCCTTGGGACCGGATGGACCTGGACCAATTCAACCTGATCAAATGCTTCCCCAAGATGGCGCGGCGCATCCTCTCGCGCATGGGCATGACCTGGCAAGCCTTTCACCTGATCCCCATTGAGTCCGGACGTGGCTGTCCGTACGGCTGTGAGTTCTGCACGGTGACCGGGTTCTTTGGCGACTCGATTCGCTTCCGTTCGGATGAGAGCGTCGTCAATGAATTGTTGCTGCTGAAATCTTTGGGGAAACGCCAAAAGGGGAAAATCGCGGTCTTTTTCATCGACGACAACTTTGCCATTAACCCCAAACGGACCAAGTCACTCCTCCGGGAGATCATCGCCCGTGATGCTCAAGTGCCCTGGGTGGCACAAATCAGCATGAACCTGCTACGGGACGAAGAACTGGTCTCCCTGATCGCCCAGAGCGGCGGCAAGTGGATCTTCATGGGGCTGGAGTCGATTGACCCCGAGAACCTCAAGAGCGTGAGTAAGGGGTTTAACAAGCCGGAGGAATATAAAGCGGTCCTGGAATGCCTCGCACGACACGGCCTTTATGCCATTACCTCCTTTATTTTCGGGATGGACAGCGACCGCCCCGGCGTGGCCCAGCGCACTCTGGACACGATTCGTACTTGGCCGCCGGGACTGCCTGTGTTCGGTCCACTGACACCTTACCCGGCGACACCGCTCTACGACAAGCTGGCTTCAGCGGGTCGGCTCAGCCGCCCGAAACACTGGCTGGACTTCAGGCCTTTCGTCATGGCCTTTTCGCCCCAAGCGATTTCCATTCACCAGGTGAGCGACGAACTGAGGCATGCTTGGGAGTCGTCGTACAATCCGGCCGCCAACGCCTCCGTCATGAAGTGGTTGGAAATGAAATCCTTCCCGGATCGCCTCATCCACCTGCTTGCCCGGCTAGCTTTCCGAGGAATCTATTTCCCGCAGATGAAACGGAGGGCGTGGGTGCGGCTTGTTTTCGAAAATCGAAGCCCGATTCTCCGTCTGGTCTTTCAGGCACTGCAGAAGAGATTCAGCTCCCGGCGGCCGGCGTTGAATACCGCCTCTTCCCGGCCGCGGCACGTGGCTACCTCCTCGTAAGCGCTCAGGGAGAAGCGCAAGGGTCGCATGCTGAGCCCCACCTGCGTATCAGCGAGCAGGATATTCAGGAATACTTACAACGGCGCTATCCCCACAAACCCTCGTAAGGCGGGGACCTGCTGCGGACCCCTCGGCTGAGCTGGCTGTGCGTGCCGAAACGGTTTGTTTTCGGCATGGCAGCGGCACCCTACAGAATGCTAGAACAACTTCAGAACAAGACTTGTCAGAGAGAGCTTTTTTCGAATAGAGCGAAGGAAAAAGGCGAGACGAGTTCACAAGTTGGCTCCACGTTGTCATAACTACCCGCCCAGGTACTTTGCGTAGAGGGACCGCGCCACGGCAGGGTCTTTGGTGCCTTTGATGATGGCTCGGCCATCGGGGAAGACCGTGAGTTCGTAGGGCGGAATCGAACAGCGAAGCAAAAAATCATTGCTGCGGACGGAGCCAAGGCGCCCGAGTTTGGCGCGCAGGTCGCCCAAGTCCAAGCGGCGGTTGTGTTCGTGAATCTGCACGGAATCGCGGCCGCACATCGTCACGTGCGGCTGCGCCTCGCCGGCCAGATAAACGAACTGGCGCTTTCCGCAGGGTAGGCAATCGGGGTTGCGGTCGGGCACGCGCATCGCAGCGCGCTGGTTGGTCCACATGTCGATCGAGATCAATTGGCCGTGCAGGGCATCCTCGCGGCCCAAAAGCAACTTCATCGCCTCGCTCGCCTGGATCGCGGCAATCGTCTGAGCGGCGACCGCCAACACTCCCAGGGTGTCGCAGGTCTCGACCAAGCCCAGCGCCGGGCGCTCCGCAAGAACGCATGCCAGGCAGGCCGTCTTGCCGGGCCGGATCGTCATCGTCACGCCGTAACTGGCCACCGCGCCGCCATAGACCCACGGGATATTTCGCTTCACGGCCACGTCGTTGATGAGGAACCGCGTCTCAAAATTGTCGGTGCCGTCGAGCATGACGTCGCTCCCCTCGACCCATTCCTCAATCGTTTTCGGGGTAGCGTCGCCGACAACCTCCTCAATGCGGCAATCGGGGTTGATGGCGAGGAGCTTTCGCTTGGCGGCCACCGCTTTGGGCAAGGACTGGCGCGCATCCTCCTCGTCGAACAACGTCTGACGCTGAAGGTTGCTGGCTTCGACAAAGTCACGGTCAATGATCCGCAGCCGGCCAATGCCCGCGCGCACCAAAGTATCCGCTTGGGCCGAGCCCAAAGCCCCGCAGCCAATAAGCACCGCTTTCGCGGCAAGCAATTTCTCCTGGCCCTCTTCTCCGATTTCGCGAAAGAGGATCTGCCGCGAATAGCGCTCCCTCCAATTTTTGCTGGTTTCGTCCATCTTCCCTGGGAAGCTTTGCCCGCATTCGGGCTAGCCCGCATTGGGGATCGCCCGCCCCTCATAAGCATGATAACCCAATCCGATAAAACGAGCGCAAAACCCTGCCAGTGCTATACTCTTATTGAAATTTTGCGCGGCTTCGAGTCCCGAGGATTTGGGATCGGTTCCCGGAGCGCAAGAGATGAAAGGCAACGGCTCCGCCGGCCACGCCACTCTCGAACTGGCCACGTTGCGCCAGGTCATGGTGGAGTTGCAGCTTCGCCGCCGTGGCATCCTCGACGAACGCGTCCTGCAGACCATGAATGAAGTTCCCCGGCACGAATTTGTGGCGCCAGCCTACGTCTTTGAGGCTTACGAAGATCATCCTTTGCCCATCGGCGAGGGCCAGACCATTTCCCAACCTTATATGGTGGCCGTCATGACGGAAGCGCTCGAGCTCCATCCTGCCGGCAAAGTGCTCGAAATCGGCACCGGCTCGGGCTACCAAACCGCGATCCTGGCGCGACTGGCCGGGCAGGTCTTCACCATCGAAAAATTCTCTTCCCTGGCAACTGCGGCGGAAGAGCGGCTCCGCGGCATGGGTTTCACCAACATCCTGTATCGGACGGGCGACGGCTCGGGCGGTTGGCCGGAACATGCCCCCTATCACGGCATCCTCGTCACCGCCGGCGCGCCTTTCGTCCCCGAGGTGTTGGTGGACCAGCTTGCCGAGGGCGGGCGCCTGGTCATCCCGGTGGGTGATACCAATCAACAGGAACTCTTGCAGGTGGTGCGGCGGGGTTTTGAGCGCGAAATTCATAGCATCAATTATTGCCGCTTCGTGCCGCTTACCGGAAAACACGGTTGGGGTGAATAGCCTGGACATCGATCTCTCCATCGTCATTCCCGCCTACAACGAAACCCGCCGTCTTCCCCAATCGCTGGAGCGAATCTATGCCTGGCTTCGTTCCCAGCCGCTCGGCTGGGAAGTGATCGTCGTGGATGATGGTTCGACGGACGGGACGCTCGAGCTCGCCCGGCAATTGGCCGAGCGGTATCCCAACCTCCGGCCACTCGCGAACGGGCGAAATCGCGGCAAGGGGTATAGCGTCCGTCACGGAGCGCTTGAGGCGCGCGGTCGCGCCGTCCTTTTCACCGATGCCGACCTTTCGGCACCGATCGAAGAAGCCGGCAAGTTGATGGCTGCCGCCCGGGAAGGCTATGCGGTAGTCGTGGGCTCGCGCGCTGTTGACCCGAGCCTGATTGAGATACACCAATCGGCTGTGCGCGAGCTCGCGGGAAAAATCTTTCACCTCCTCGTCCGGCTGCTCACCGGGTTGAGCCTCCAGGACACTCAGTGCGGCTTCAAATTGTTTGATCGAGAGGCGACCCGGCCCATTTTTGAGCGGCAGAAGATTGAGCGCTTCGCTTTTGACCCGGAGGTTCTTTTCCTGGCAAAGAAACAGGGTTTGCGGATCGCTGAAGTGGGAGTCCGTTGGAGCCATGATGCGGAGTCGCGCGTGAGCTTGCTTCGGGATGGCTGGCGCATGTTCCTCGAGCTGGTGAGGATGCGCTGGAATTGGTTTCGAGGTCGCTACCGCTAAGCCGCCCGCTGGCGGAACGCTTTCCGGATGATCTCCGCAGCCTTGGCGGAAATTTCGTAGTCAGCGAGCCGGGCCTCCTCCACCCAGGCGACATCCAGGACATCCGAGCTGGCCCGCGCTTCTCCTTCCAGACGCTCGCAGAGATAGTCAATCAGGACGAAATGGAAGCGGGCGCGGCCCTTGGCGTCAAGCATGATCCGTTCGAACACCTCCACTACACCCAGTGGCCGCACCACCAGACCGGTTTCTTCCTGGAGTTCGCGCACCACCGCGTATTCCAGCGTCTCGCCGGTCTCTACCATCCCGCCGGGGATGCTCCACTCGCCCTGGCGTGGTTCATTGGCGCGGCGAATGAGCAAGGTCCGGCCCTTCTCAATCACCACGCCACCCACGCCCACGTAGGGCCGATCCGGATATTCGCGCGACCCGGGCATTTTGGAACAACCTCCGTTCTCCCTGCGGGAAAGGTCACCGCCCAGGGGCCTAGCGAAAAGACTTGACAAACGCTCCCGCTTGAATCGAGATATATAATAGCCCTTTGCGTGAGGAAAATCCTGGGAGGTTACTTCGGTGGCCAAGTGTCCCGAATGCGGTGTCCTAATTGACCTGGACGAAGACGAAATCGAAGAGGGCGAGGTCCTCACTTGTCCCGATTGCGACGTCGAGCTCGAGGTGGTGCATACCCACCCGGTTGAGTTGGACGTGATCGAAGAGGAAGAGGAAGAAGAAGAAGGCAAAAAGGACTCCGGGAACGGCGATCATGCCCAAGATGAGGAGGAGGAAGAAGAGGAAGATTATCCTTAGCGCGCCGGCAGTCCGGAGTGTCACCATTCTTCGCGCAGGCGTGCGTTTCTCCTCCGATGCTTGAGACCTTGATTCCCCAGCCCCTTTCGACTCCAGGGAAACGGTTCGCTTCGCCCCTGCGGAGATCGGTGTCGCCACCTCTATCCCGCGCATTGAGTTTTCTCCTCCTCGCGGGAGTGGCTTCCGTCGCCGCCAAGGAGCAACCCAGGTATGCGCTCGTCTATGGCAGTGTCTTCGATGACCGGGGCATGGCGTTTCGGGGAGCGCGCGTCGTCGTGACCCCACTCAGCCCAAACCGGCCTGGTGCCGCCGTGGTGCGAGGCAAGCCTCGCTGGAAGGCCGTTTCCGATGCGCGCGGCGAGTTTGCCATCCGCCTTCCCGCAGGCAAGGGAAACTATTCCATAGCGGTCGAAGCCGTCGGCTACGGCGCGCCGCCGCAAACGGTTGAAATGCAGTCTGAAGAACGAGTGGATGTTCTCTTCCGCATGGAGCCGGTGAAGGAGCGGAAAAAATAATGCCGGGGAGCCGAAGGTTTGTGCTGATGCTGGCGATGGCCATGGCGGGATTTCTGGCAGCGTCTCTGCTTATCGCCAAGAAAGCCCCGGAAATTCGGAAGGTCAAGGGCATCGTGATCGATGCCGAGGACACGCCCATCGCCGGCGCCATCGTCTATTTGAAGAATTTGAAAACGAAAAAGAATCTGAGCGTTACCACCGGCGACGACGGCAGCTTCTTGTTCCCCGATATCGACCGCAAGGCGGACTACGAGATCCACGCCGAATACAAAGGGGCATCGTCCTCGGTCCGCACCCTCACCAGCTTCGACCCCCGCCTGACGATCATGCTTAACCTCAAGATCGTCACTCAGAAATAGCTGAATTAGACTTGGGCTCTAGTGTTTTCGGAAGGCGCGACGGAGAGCTTGCCGGAGCATCCCGAACTCCTCGCCGTGCTTTGCCGCGACGACGGCGACGAGCGCCAGAGAGAACACAAGATAAGTGGGCGATTGCTCGAAGGCCCAGAGGAAGAGTGGCGTCGCAAAGATCATCGCCAGTGCTGCCGGTTCCGGCCGGCGAGCCAGCGCCATCAAAACGGCACCCAGGGCGAGGATGCCGAGCATCGCCAGGGGCGAGATGAGAAGCAGCACCCCGCCAGTGGTGGCGATGCCGCGGCCCCCGCGAAACTTGAGAAACGGTGAGAAGCAGTGCCCCGCCACGACCGCCACGCCCGTTATCATCACGAGTGTCCAGGGCGCGTGACGCCACCAGGGCAGCGCCACCGCCGCCAGCCCTTTGGCCATGTCGAGCAGCAGCACCGCCAATCCTGCCCTCCAACCGGCCACCCGGCGCACGTTCAGCGCGCCGGGATTCCCGGAGCCTTCTCGGAGAACGTTCTTGCCCCGCAGGCGCGCCACCCAGACGGCAAACGGCAAGGAACCGAGAAAATAGGCCAGCGCAACCCAGCCAACCGCCACCATCACCGCGACGCACCTCCCATCGGCACCAGCATCGGCAACGCCTTTTCGAGCACGCGAATCTTTACCGGACTCCGCGCCATAAAATCGCCGTCGGCGTAGTAATCACCCGGCGGGTCGGTGCGGATTTCGATTTCGCGCGCTTGAAAATATTCCACTTCGGGTTCACTCAGGTGTTCGCCGTGAATGGCCCGGGGCAAGACCTCCAGCATCCGTGCCCATGACATTTCCCGAAACAGGCAGACATCCAAAAGGCCATCGTCCAGCCGTGCGCGTGGGGCGACACGCAGGCCCGAGCCGAAACTTCTTGCATTCGCCACAATCACCGACGTCATCTTCCCGGCGAGCACTTTTCCGTCCGCGCGCAGCTCGAAGTCCATCGGCTGAAAACCGGCCAGGGTGCGAAGAGTGGCCAGAACGTAGCGGAATTGTCCGCGCAGCCAGGCGGGCGCCAGGTTGGCGCGACGATTCGCCATCGAATCGAGGCCAATGCCTCCGATGCAGGCATACACTTCAGCGCCCACTTCAGCCACGTCCACCCGCCGCACACGGCCGTTCAGCAAAACGTTGCACGCCGCCAGCGGATCGCGAGGCAGGCCGAGGTTCGAGGCAAAATCGTCGCCGCTGCCGCAAGGGATGATGCCGATCGCCCCGCCCATCTCCTCGCCCTGCGCCGTACGGTGCGGGGCCTCGCCCATTAAAGAGGTATGGCGAACGGCATTGATGACCTGATGGACCGTGCCGTCGCCGCCGAGCGCGACCACCCTCCGGCAACCGGCCTCGGCTGCCTGACGGGCTTTCTCGCGAAGCTCTTCGGCGCTCGAAGCTTCCTCGAAATCGGCCGCGTAGCCGACTTGCGCCAGGTAGTCACGGGCAGCCCGAGCAATTTTCGTCGCTTGCCCGCCTCCTGCTTCGGGATTGACGAGGATGACGGTGCGGTCGGTCCGAGGAGCCATCACATCGCCTTATCCATGAATCGTGTAGGGATGTCACCGCAAGGCGTCCCGCCCACCCAACGTTGTCATCCTGACGAAGCGAAGGATCTGCTTTTCAACGACCGCGACGCTGAGATTCTTCTCCCGCCAAGCGGGATCAGAATGGCAAACAGAACCGTTCACTCGACAACGACGCGGAGGAATTTCTTCTTCCCCGCGCGCAGCAGGAACTCTCCGCGTTGCGCCAGTTCTATCTCCCTCTTCACGTCATCCTCGCGCTTCCCGTTGATTTCAACCCCGCCTTGCTTGATCAGCCGCTCCGCTTCGCTGCGCGAGGACGCAAGGCCGAGCTCTACCAAGAGCACGGTTAGGCGCCGGGCTTCTCCACACGGCCGCTTGTGCACGGGTGGCTCCTCTGGAGCCTGGCGGTCGCGGAAGACACGCTGGAATTCTTCTTTAGCCTTTCTTGCCGCTGCCGCACCGTGGAAATCCGCAATGATCGTCTCAGCAAGAATCATTTTCTCGCCCATCGGGTGGGCCGCACCGGCCCTGACTCTTTTACGGAGGTCCTCGATGATTTCAGGGTCTCGGTCGGTGAGCAACATGTGGTATGACCACATCAAATCATCCGGAATGGACATTAACTTGCCAAACATTTCTCCAGGCGGCTCAGTGATGCCGACGTCGTTCCCCAGGCTCTTGCTCATTTTGCGCTCGCCGTCCAGACCCACCAGGATGGGCAGGGTGAAAGCCACTTGCGAGGCCTGGCCGTATTCGCGCTGGATGTCGCGGCCGATGAGGAGATTGAACTTCTGCTCCGTGGCACCAAGCTCGACATCGGCCTTGAGCGCCACCGAGTCGTACGCCTGCAGCAGCGGGTAAAGCAGCTCGTGCATGGCGATGGGGTGATTGCCCGCGAGGCGCGAGCGAAAATCCTCGCGTTCCAGCATGCGCGCCAGGCGATAATGCGCGCAGAGCTTGATCATGTCGTGGCCGGTGAGTTTGCCGAGCCACTCGCTGTTGTAGCGCACCTCAGTTTTGTTTTTGTCCAGGATTTTATAGACCTGCTCGAGGTAGGTCTTGGCGTTGGCCATCACCTCTTCGCGCGAGAGCGGCGGGCGCGTCTCGGATTGTCCGGTGGGGTCGCCCACCATCGCGGTGAAATCGCCGACCAGGAAAATGGCCGTGTGGCCGAGCTCCTGAAAATGTTTGAGCTTGCGCAGCACGACGGTATGGCCCAGGTGCAGGTCGGGCGCGGTCGGGTCCACGCCCAATTTCACCCGCAGCGGCTTGCCGGTCCTCACCGAGTTCTCGAGCTTCGCCCGCAGTTCATCTTCGCGAATGATTTCGGCCGCGCCTTTTCTTAGATAAGCGAGTTGTTCTTCAACAGCCTTCATTTTTCCAAAGAATTCCCAATCAGGTTATGTGAATTTCCCCAAAGGGTCAAACGGGGTTATCTCGCCAATGCTGGCAAGCTGAATAGTCACCAGGTCAAAACCCGGCGGCCTTCAATGCGAAATCGTTCTTCCAACACGATTCGGATTGCTTCTGAATAAATGCGGTGTTCTTCTTTGAGGATGCGCGCCGAGAGCGTCTCCACGGTATCGTCGTTTTCCACCGGCACAACCGCCTGCACGATGATCGGCCCGGCGTCAAGGTTTTCATCCACGAAATGGACGGAGCAGCCGGTGACCTTGACGCCGTGTTCGAGCGCCTGGCGCTGCGCTTCAAGGCCGGGAAAAGCCGGCAGCAGCGCCGGATGGATGTTCAGGATGCGATGGGGAAAGCGGCTGATGAAATAGGGAGAGAGCAAGCGCATGAATCCGGCGAGACAGACCAGATCCACCTTTTTCTCCTCGAGCACCGCCACCACCTGCCGGTCGTACTGCTTGCGCTCCAGGCCCTTGGAAGGGATGACGGCGGTCTCGAGGCCCCTCTGGCGAGCTTTTTCAATTCCGGGCGCATGCTCCCGGTTGCTCAGGACGATGGCAATCTCCGCCTTGGGAATTCTTCCGGAGGCGACGTTGTCGGCAATCGCTTCGAAGTTCGAACCGCGGCCCGACAGCAGGATGCCGATGCGCTTGTTCACGCAAAGCTCCCGTGGTAGACGACTCCGGTCTTGCCGCGCTTGCCCCGAGCGGCGTCGAGGGGTTCGATGCGGCCGATGGGAAAACACTTTTCCCGCCGCCGCTTCAGTTCCTTTTCCACTGCCTTGAGGTTAGCCGGCGGCACCACCACCACCATGCCCACGCCGCAATTGAACGTGCGCAACATCTCGTCCTGGGTTACGTTCCCGAGCCGCTGCAGATAAGAAAAAAGGGGCAACACCGGCCAGCTTCCCAGTTCAATCACCGCGCACAGATTTTTGCCGAGCACCCGCGGAAGGTTATCCGTGAGGCCGCCGCCGGTGATGTGGCACAGGCCGCTCGCCAGTTCCCGGGCGACGACTTCCTTCAAGGCCGGCAGGTAGCACCGGTGCGGCTTGAGAAGCTCCGCGCCGATTTTGTTTCCCACTTCAGCGACATAGCTATCCAGTTTCAGCGCGGCGATCTCGAACAGGAGCTTGCGCGCCAGGGAATAGCCGTTCGTATGAAGTCCCGAGGAGGGCAGGGCAAGGAGGAGGTCGCCGGGTTGGACCTGTTTCCCGGTCAAGATGCGTTTGCGCTCCACCACGCCCACGATGAATCCCGCCAGATCGTATTCGCCCGGTTGATAGAAACCCGGCATCTCGGCCGTTTCGCCGCCCACCAGGGCGCAGTCGGCGAGCTTGCAGGCCCGGCTGATGCCATCCAGGATTTGTTCGACGACCTCGGGCACCACCTTGCCCATAGCCAGATAATCCAGAAAGAACAGCGGAGTGGCGCCCTGGGTGAGGATGTCGTTCACGCAGTGGTTGACCAGGTCGCTGCCGACAGTGGAATGAACGCCCATGGCGAAGGCCACCTTCAACTTGGTGCCGACGCCATCGGCGCTCGCCACCAGCACCGGGTCGCGCCAGCGCTTCTTGTCCAGGGCAAAGAGCGAACCAAAGGTGCCGATTTCGCTCAGCACGCCGGGCGTGAACGTGCGCCGGGCGAGCGTTCGGATTTTCGACTTTGCCCGTTCGGCGCGGTCAATGTCCACGCCCGCATCGGAGTAGCGGATTGACGGGTTAGCCATGGTCGGGAAAACCACCCCGGGGTCTTGGGATGACGGAAGCGGGCAGCCTGACTACCGCCACCCTAGAAGCACTACCTTGGTCCTGCTGGAAGTTTGAAGAGGGAGGCATGGGGTTGGATTTCAAGCTTCCTGCCTCTAACCTCTAGCTTCTGTTTTCTTCGCGCGTCAGGGCCTCGACGGGAATCCACTCCGTGGGATAGCGTCCCGTATAGCAAGAGGTGCAGAAGCGTCCCTCGCTATCCGAGACCGCTTGCCGAAGCGATTCCAGAGAGAGGTAGCCGAGCGAATCGGCCCCGATGAAGTCCCGGATTTCTTCCACCGAGTGGCTGGCGGCGATCAATTCACGTTTGGTGGGCGTGTCCACCCCGTAGTAGCAGGGCGAGATCGTCGGCGGACAACTGACCCGCATGTGAACCTCAACCGCTCCCGCTTCACGGACCATGCGGACAAGTTTTCGGCTGGTGGTTCCGCGGACGATGGAATCGTCCACCAGGATGATCCGCTTTCCCATGAGCAGGTCGCGCACCGGGTTAAGTTTCAGCTTCACGCCGAAATCGCGGATGGACTGCTCCGGCTCAATAAAGGTCCGGCCAATGTAATGATTCCGGATCAGGCCCATCTCAAAAGGAATTCCCGATTCATGCGCGTAGCCAATTGCTGCCGGCATGCCCGAATCGGGCACCGGCACAACCAGGTCGGCTACGGCCGGATGCTCGCGGGCCAGCAAGCGGCCAAGCATTTCACGGCTCTGCTGCACCGACCGGCCGAAGACCACGCTGTCCGGGCGCGAGAAATAAACGTGCTCGAAGATGCAGTACTGGTGAGGGGTGGGCGTCGCAAACCGGATGGATTCAGCGCCCTCGGGGTGAAGCCGCAGCATCTCCCCCGGCTCAATCTCCCGGAGGTAACGGGCGCCGATCAGGTCCAGGGCGCAGGTTTCCGAGCCGACCACGTAGGACGAGCCAAGCTTTCCGAGGCACAACGGCCGAAAACCGCGCGGATCGCGGATGGCATAAAGCTCATGCGGCGTGAGCAGCACAAGCGAATAGGCGCCGACCACCTGATTCAAGGCATCGGCCAGCGCCTCGGTCAACTGGGTGGCGCGGGAGTGGGCCACGAGGTGAACGATCACCTCGGTGTCGCTGGTCGTTTGAAAAATCGACCCGGCTGCCTCCAGCTCGGCGCGCAAAACGTTGGCGTTGACCAGATTTCCGTTGTGCGCGAGCGCCAGCAGCCCCTTGTTGCAATCAATCAAGATCGGCTGAGCGTTGGCCAGACTGGTGTCGCCGGCGGTGGAATACCGTGTATGGCCGATGGCGGTGCGGCCCGGCAGCCGCTTTAGCGCCTCCGAGGAAAAGACATCGGCCACCAGACCCATCCGGCGCTCGGCGTGAAATCGCCCGCCGTCCGCCGAAACGATCCCGGCGCTCTCCTGTCCGCGGTGCTGGAGGGCATAGAGCCCCAGGTAGGTGAGCTTGGAGGCTTCGCGGTGGCCATAGATGCCAAAAACACCGCATTCTTCGCGGAATTTGTCATCGGGTGGCCAGGGTGTTTCGTGCATGGACTACCTGACTTGCAAAAGCCCCTCGAGGGCACTCGACCACTCGTGGCGAAGTCGGCTGACCTCGCTTGCGAGAACGACTCGACCGTTGCGCCGCACAATCAATTGCGCTGGAATGGTCCTTCCCATCGCCCGGGTCGATACACCATATTCTGCCGCAATGCTTAACACCTCGGCAAGGTGATTCTCCGGCGCGGAAATCACAATCCGCGAAGGGCTCTCGTCAAAAAACGCAAACTCTGCCGGCTCGGCGCCATCGAACGTGATGTCCGCCCCGAGGTCAGCCGCCGGGCTGGCGAAGCAACTCTCAGCAAGCGTCACGGCAAGGCCGCCGTCGGAAACGTCGTGGGCGCTGTTCGCCAGGCGCCGCCTGAGAATTTCGAGAACGGCCTCGTAAAGTTTTCTTTCAGCGTCAAGATCAATGGTCGGAGGTTCGCCTGCCGTGATGCCGGCAACGACCTTGGCATATTCGCTCGACGAAAAATTTCGGCGCAGTTGTTCAAGCGGGCCCGGCGCGCCGCCAGAGCCGGTTTCCAGCAAGATGATCCAGTCGCCGATCTCCCGAAACCCCATTCCCATGGCGCAAGAAATATCTTCGATGACGCCGAGGATCCCAATCACCGGAGTCGGATAGATGGGTTGGCCGAGGGTCTCATTGTAGAAACTGACGTTGCCCCCCGTTACCGGCGTTCCCAGGGCGCGGCATGCTTCCGCCATGCCGTCAATCACCTCGCGGAACTGGCCCATAATGACCGGTTTTTCGGGATTGCCGAAATTCAAGCAGTTTGTCGCGGCAATGGGTCTCGCTCCGCAACAAACGACGTTCCGGCAAGCCTCGGCGACGGCGAGCTGCGCGCCGCGTTTGGGATGGAGCCAGCAATGGCGGCCGTTGCCGTCCACGCTCAATGCGAGCCCGCGTTGGGTTCCTTTGAGACGCAGCACCGCCGCATCGCCCGCGCCCGGTCCGACGACGGTATTCGTCCGCACCATGTGGTCGTACTGTTCAAAAACGGTTCGCTTGGAAGCAATGGACGGCGAGGCCAGCAAGTGAAGAAAATTTTCGGTCAGGTCGCTTCCCTCGGGAAGAAAATCGTAGAGCGGGCCCTCGGCGCGCGCCGGAGTCTCGAGCGGCCGCTCGTAGAGGGGGCAATCCTTCGCCAGCGCGCCACAGGGAATCTCGGCGACTACCTGGCCGTGGTTCCGCACGCGGAGCATGCCGTCGCCGGTCACCTGCCCGATGGTGGCCGCGTCCAGACCCCATTTTTGGAAAATGGCAAAAACCTCTTTTTCGCGGCCTTTTTCCCCAACCAGCAGCATGCGCTCCTGCGATTCGCTCAGCATGATTTCGTAGGGCGTCATCCCGGTTTCACGCTGCGGCACATGCTGAAGGTCAATCTCCACGCCGGTTCCGCCGCGCGCGCCCATCTCGCAAGTCGAACAAGTAAGCCCGGCCGCGCCCATATCCTGAATCCCGACGACTGCTCCGGTCCGCATCGCCTCTAGGCAGGCTTCGAGCAGCAATTTTTCCATGAAGGGATCGCCCACCTGGACGTTGGGGCGCTTCTGCTGGGATTCTTCGCTGAATTCAGCGGAAGCGAGTAACGATGCGCCGTGGATGCCGTCGCGGCCCGTCTTGGCGCCGACGTAGATCACCGGGTTGCCGGCGCCGCGAGCGCGGGCGTAAAAGATTTGCTCGCGGCGGGCGATGCCGAGCGCCAGCACGTTGACCAGCGGGTTCCCGCTGTAGGCGGGCTCGAAGGCGATTTCGCCGCCGCAGGTCGGCACGCCGAAGCAGTTGCCGTAAAACGCGATCCCGCCCACCACCCCTTCCAGCAGCCGGCGATTGCGCCGCGCCAGCGCCTCGTCTCCTTGGACTTCCGACGCGCGGATGGGCCCGAAGCGCAGCGAATCCAGCACGGCAATCGGCCGCGCCCCCATCGTGAAAATATCGCGCAAGATGCCGCCCACGCCGGTGGCCGCTCCCTGAAACGGTTCGACAAAACTGGGATGGTTGTGCGATTCGATTTTGAAAACCGCCACCCAGCCGTCGCCCACCTCCACCACGCCGGCGTTTTCTCCCGGGCCTTGCAACACCTGCGGGCCTTCGGTGGGCAGCCGCTTCAAGTGCACCCGCGAACTCTTGTAAGAGCAGTGCTCGCTCCACATCACGCTGAAGATGCCGAGCTCGGTGAACGTCGGCTCCCGGCCGAGGATTTTCTTGATCCGGGCGTATTCTTCGGCGGTCAGCCCGTGCTGCGCGGCCACCGCCGCGTTGACTTTTACTTCGGTTTCAATCATCGAGGGTCGGGTAGGCGGTATGGCCATACGCCCCTACAAAAACTTTTCATTCGGCTTTGCTGAAGTTGTACACCACTTCCCACATCAATCGCACGCCCTCGGTGAAGGCCTTCACCGGGATGCGTTCGTCGTTGCCGTGGGCGCGGTCCACCTCCGCGTCGGCGAGAGCGAACGGAACAAAGCCGTAGCTCACGATGCCGAGGTCGCGAAAGAAATGGCTGTCGGTGAAGCCGGTCTGAACCGGGAAAACAAACCCTGCCTCGGGATAGTTTTGCTTGACCACCTTGCGGATCGTCTGCGCGAGCGGCGTATCGGCCGGCGATTCGGTATGGGAAAAGTTGAGGATCGTTTCCACCCGGATGGTGTCGTCGCCGATGACGTCTTTGACTTCGCGGATCCAATCCGCCATGGTGACGCCCGGGAGCAGCCGGCAATCCACGTCCGCCGAAGCCACCGGGGGAATGACATTCACCTTCTTACTGGCGTTCAGGATCGTAATGGAGATGGTATTGCGCAAGAGCGCGGCGTAGCGCGGGACCTTTTCGAGTTCGGCAACGAATGCCGGATCGCGAAAACTTTCGCGCATATTCTTGAGACGCCTGTTCAACGGCGGCTCATAGGGCGCAACCGACTCAAAGTAGCGCTCGATGGCCGGGGTCAGGCGCACCGGCGACTTGTAGGTTCGCAGGCGCTCGAGCGCAGCAAGCAGTCGGTTCACCGCCGAATCGGTTCTCGGCACCGACCCGTGCCCCGGCGTGCCGGTGGCGACGAGCCGCAGCCAGCCGGGAGTTTTCTCGGTGAAGCCGAGACCGAAATAAACGGGCCGGCCCTGCTCGTCCGCTTTGGCGCGCGCGCCTTCGTTCAACAAATAGCCCGCGCCCCGGATCCACTCCGGATGTTCACGAACCACCCAGCCAGCGCCCAGCATGCCGCCGGCTTCCTCATCGGCCGTGGCCAGGAAGATGACGTCGCGGCGGAGCGGCACCTTGTTCCGGTGAAGCATGAGAAAGGCCATCAGTTGAGCAATGCCCTGACCCTTCATGTCCACTGCGCCGCGGCCCCAAACGTAGCCCTCCCTGGTCTCGCCGGAAAAAGCGTCCACCGACCAGAATTCCTGGTTCACGGGAACCACGTCCATGTGGCTCAGGAGGATGATGGCTTTGTCCCGGCCGGAGCCTTTGAGACGGGCGACAAGGTTCGCCCGGCCCGGCGCTGATTCCCCCGCCTCATAGGGAATCCCTTCCGCCTCCAGAATTTTTTTGAAAAATTCCACGCCGCGCGACTCGTTGCCCGGAGGGTTGCTGGTATCCGCTTTGAGGTAGTCCGTCAAGAGCGTGACGGCCTCGGACTGCGCCGCATCCCAGTTGATCGGCTGGGCAGACGATTGCGCCCAACCCTGACCAGCCGGGTTCGCCAGGATGAGACACACCCAAAAGAAAAATCCACTGCCGCGTCGGATCATGGGCACTGCTCCTGATGAGGATAGGTCAAGCGAGTCCCGAAGTCTTGGGGAACGCCGCTAGTGGGTCACGAGGCTGGCCACCATGGACTGAAAAATCAGCCGACCATCCACCGAGCCCATCAGCAATTCCGAAGCGCGTTCCGGATGCGGCATCATCCCGAGAACGTTCCGCTCGCGATTCAAGACACCGGCGATCGCGTCCGTCGAACCGTTCGGATTGGCTTCATCGCGCAGTTCGCCCGCCGGGGTCGAGTAGCGAAACACAATCCGATTTTGCTGCTCGAGTTCGGAAAGGGTATCGGGATCGACAACATAGTTGCCGTCGCCGTGCGCGATGGGAATTTCGAGCACCTGGCCCCTCCGGCAGACGTTGGTGAAGGGCGTCTCAGTCGTCTCGACCCGCAGATGGACGGGCCGGCAGATGAACTTGAGCGAGCGGTTGCGCACGAAGGCCCCGGGCAGCAGTCCCGCCTCGCAGAGAATCTGAAAGCCATTGCAAACGCCCAGCACCAACCCGCCGCTCGCGGCAAATTTCTCCACTGCCTTCATCACCGGTGAGAAGCGAGCAATGGCGCCGGTGCGCAGGTAGTCGCCGTACGAAAAGCCTCCCGGAAGAAGGATGGCGTCGAGGTGGTGGACGGCGGCGGACTGGTGCCAGACCCATTCGACCGGTTGCGCCAGAATTTTTCCGATGACATGGTAGGCGTCGTGGTCGCAATTCGAGCCGGGAAAAACGATGACGCCAAATTTCATGCGCGGGTGGCTCCCTTGAAAGAGAAATTCATTCTAGCACACGGCTCAACGGCGCCGGCTCCGTTTCTTGCCCCGGCGTCCACCTCGCTGGCCTGTCTTCCTGGTGCGGGGCCGCCGCGCTTCGGCGGCGGCGATTCGCTTCTGCGCCCGCACCCAGCCCGGTTTGTTCACCTGTCGCGCGCGAGCGACGGCAAGTGCGCCCGAGGGCACGTTCTCCGTTAACGTGGAACCGGCCGCCACATAGACTTTATCTCCGATTTTGATGGGGGCGATCAGCTCGGTACCGCTGCCGACAAACACGTTGTCGCCGATCCGGGTGGGATTCTTTTTGACGCCGTCATAATTGCAGGTGATGGTGCCGGCGCCGATGTTGGTCTTCTTGCCGATTTTGGCGTCGCCGAGGTAGGAAAGATGCATCGCCTTGGCGCCTTCGCCCAGGACGGACTTTTTCACCTCCACGTAGTTGCCCACGCGCGCCCCCGGGCGAATTTCCGCCCCGTCGCGAAGGTGAGCAAAGGGCCCCACCACGGTGTCCTTGCCGAGGCGGGATTGAGTTACAAGGCACCACGGGCGGACAGTGACTCTGTCCTCCACGATAGCGTCCGTTAGAACCGAATAGGAGCGAATCAAACAGCCGCGACCGATTTTTGTCTTGCCGAGCAATTGGACGCCCGGCTCGATGGTGGTGTCGGCGCCGACGGAAACATCGGCGTCAATCATCACCGTTTCCGGCATGTAGATGCTCACCCCTGCGGCCATCAAGGCTTCGGCCTTGCGCCGGCGGAGGATGCGGTCCATTTCCGCCAGTTCGGCGCGGGTGTTGGCGCCCAGCGCCTCGTGAAAATCAGCGACAGTGTAGCCGGCCACCTCCTCGCCCGCTTCCCGCAGGAGGGCGATGACGTCGGTGAGGTAGAACTCCCGGTGCGGATTGTTTCGGCCCAGCCGTTCGAGGAGGGGAAAGAGTTTGGGCGGGCGGAAAACATAGATGGATGAGTTGACTTCGGCAATTTGGCGCTCGTCCGGCTTGAGAGACTTTTCCTCGACAATGCGTTCCACGGCAGCGGCGCGGCGCACAATTCTGCCGTAGCCGGTGGGATCGGGCAGGATGGCGGTCATGAGGGTGGCCGCGGCGCCGGCATGGCGATGACACTCGAGCAGCTCAGCGAGACTTTGGGTGCGGACAAGAGGCGCGTCCCCCGGAAGAATCAGGATGTCAGCAAATCCCCGCGAGAGTTTTCGGCGCGCTACCCTGACCGCGTGGCCGGTGCCGAGCTGGGGCTTCTGAATGATTACTTTCGCTCCGGCTGCCTCGGCAATACGAGCCACCTCTTCGGCCTGGTGCCCAACCACGACAAAGACGGCGCGGGCGCCAAGCGGTTTGACCGCGGCGAGCACGGCTTCCAAAAGCGTTCTCCCACCCGCCCGGTGCAGCACCTTGGCCAGGTTGGATTTGATCCGGGTGCCTTTGCCGGCGGCAAGAATGAGAACAGCGAGTTCAGGATGTTTCACAGCGCGTGACTCCGGTGCGTAGCCGACGCAGGTATTCTCGCCTGTTCAAAAGATTTTGACAATGAGAACCCAATCAAGGAATGCGCAGAAGAAGGAGTTGAGCGAGCTTATCAGGGTCGTGCCGGGCCACGCGGTCCTCGACCAGAAGGTCCTCGACGATGTAACCCACCCCGAGGCGATCGAGCGCCTCAAGGTCGTTTCGAACCTGGTCGGCCCCCTGGCGGCGATACTTTTCCAGCAGGGCCGGGGAAACAGCTTTTCCATTGAGCACCACCCAATTGATCAATTTTCCTCCGGCATGGTCATGGATAGCCTCGACGTGCTGCGCGGCCGTCAAGCCGATCGATTCGTGGGGTTGCGTCATGAGATTGCAGATGAAGACCTTGGTGGCCTTCGACTGGCGGATCTTTTTGGCCATCCCGCGCACCAACAGGTTCGGAATCATGCTGGTGAAAAGCGACCCGGGGCCGATGGTGATCAGGTCGGCTTCCTCGACGGCGCGCAGCGCTTCCGGCAAGGGGCGGGCGTTCGGCGGAACCAGCTCGATGCGGCGTATGCGGCCTTTGCTGGCGGTGATGCGGGTTTCACCATCCACCCTCCGGACGTCCTCCAGGGTTGCGCGCAGGGTGACGTTCTGGGTGGTGGAGGGAAAAATTTGTCCCCGGATGGCGAGCACTTCGCTCGAGAGTTTGACGGCTTCGGCAAAATCGCCGGTGACATGGGTCAGGGCGGTCAGGAAGAGATTGCCGAAGCTGTGTCCTTTGAGACCTCTGCCGGAAGCAAAGCGATAGCGAAAGAGACGGGCGAGCAGAGCGGCATCCTCGGAGAGGGCCACCATGCAGTTGCGGATGTCGCCCGGAGGGAGCATGCGGAAGTCGCGGCGCAGCCGGCCCGAACTCCCGCCGTCGTCGGTCACCGTTACCAGCGCCGTCAATTCTTCCGGCTCAAGCGGCCCTTGAGGCCCGACGTACTTCTTGAGTCCCGTCAGAAGCGTGGCGAGCCCCGTCCCGCCGCCGAGGGCAACTATCCGTAGCGTCCGTCCCTTGCCCCGATCCATCGGGGCGAAGGCTTTGGGAGGGCCTGTGCGATCCGTCTTGCCGCCGGTTTGCTGGGAATGCATGCGCGTCGCCTTCAGGCGGAGGGGGATTCTCGCTCCGGGTACAGCAGTTCGGTGAAGCGCGGGTCATCCAGCAGGGGAGCAAAATCGTCGTCGTTGCGAGCCTGATAGCGATTTTGGGCGCGGAGGACAATGGCTCGTTTCAAATGCTCTAGGGCCGCCTCGGCGTCGCTCGAAGCGCACGCCAGGGTAGCGAGCGCGTAGTGGACATAGTCAGCCTTGGGCGCCAGCTTCCTGGCTTTTTCCAGTTGCGGCATGGCCTCTTCCAGCCGGCCCATGTTCATCAACGAGACGCCATGGTCGTAGAAATCTTCAGCGGTTTTCAGTTGCACAGGCGCCGGCCTCGCCATCCGCTGGCGGCAGATTCGCAGATGGACTTCGGCGCGTTCGCAAAGATTCTTGGCCGGGCCGGTCAAAACTTTTTCGAAGATCTCCAGGGCGCGAGCAAATTTCTGCCGGGCAAAGAAGCGCACGGCCAATTCGTACCGCTTCAACTGTTGCTGGATGCGCGGGTCGGTCGGCTCCTCGGCTGGCTTTGGTCGGCGGAGCGGGATAGTGTGGCTCCGCCGCGGCCGAATCTTGCTGCCCGCATAGTGACGTATCCTTCCGGCACTTCTAGATAACCTTTTTGTTTTCATACGATTGACACGACCGCGCCGCACACGGGTTCGCCCTCCGTGGCGCCTTCGGAGTTTCGAGGGCCTGCTGGCCAAACTGCCTCCGTTGGGGCGGGTTATAGCAAACCCCTTATCTTCCGTCAAGTTAAAGGCGAGGCACAGCTTAGGGTCGGAAGGAGGTGGCAATCGCCATGGCCGATAACCCTTCCCCTTTTCGTCAGTTACCCATACAACCCGCGTCCCTACTTCCTCCTGCTTCGAACATTGCCTGCGCAAGCTCTTCACCGCATTTCTGTGGGAGGAGTTCTGTCTCAAGCAGACCACTCAGGGCGCAACAGGGGCAGGCCCGAGCTTGACCGTTCCGCCCTTTTGCAATCGGTAGCAGCTTGCCCCCGTTGGAGTTCACTCGACAGCAATGCCGAGCGTTGACGCTTCGGGCAAGAAGCTTGGCCGAGCGAGCCCAGTATGCTATAAAGGTAAAGCTCAGCATCCGCGAGGACGGCCAGGTGTCTTTTATTAACTATGCCGCCCGCGAGATCAACTGCAAGCTCGTCTATTATGGTCCGGGGTTGGGCGGGAAAACGGCTAACCTGCAATGGATCTACGAGCATGCGCCGTCCAACCAAAAGGGCAAGATGATCTCGCTGGCGACGGAAACCGATCGCACGCTCTTTTTTGACTTCCTGCCGCTTGACCTGGGGACGGTTCGCGGATTTCGCACCCGCTTCCATCTCTACACCGTGCCGGGACAGGTTTTCTACGACGCCAGCCGGAAGCTCCTGTTAAAGGGCGTGGACGGGGTGGTCTTTGTGGCCGACTCCCAGGAAGAGCGGCTGGACGCCAACCATGAGACGATTGAAAACCTTCGCGAAAACTTGAAGGAACACGGCTACAACTTCGACCACATTCCCTACGTCTTGCAATTCAACAAACGCGACCTGCCCAACGTCTTGCCCTGCGACGTCTTGACGCGCGAGTTACAGCAGAAGGGTGAGCCGACGCTCGAAGCCATCGCCATACTGGGCTCGGGCGTCTTTGAAACGTTGAAGGTGCTTGCCCGCCAGGTTCTCACCGAACTCCGCCGGGGCGGATA
>DATBWB010000042.1 GCA_036514995.1 Candidatus Acidiferrales bacterium | reverse complement strand
TGAATCCGGCTTTGCGGCTCTACCAGGGAAAGCGGCTTTCCGAAATCGCTGCCATGCGAAAGGAAGATCCGGTCGAAGCGGCTATCAACATCCTCATTGAGGACAACGGCAAGACCGGCGCCATTTACTTTGTCATGTCCGAGCCGGACGTTCAGTTCGCCCTGAAGCAGCCCTGGACAAGCCTCGATACCGACTACCCGGCGGTGCGGCCCGACGGCATTCTGGGCGAGGCCAACCCTCATCCGCGAAGCTATGGGAGCTTGCCCCGGGTGCTGGGCCGCTACGTGCGCGAGCAAAAACTGATGCCGCTCGAAGAGGCCATCCGCAAAATGACCTCGCTGCCGGCCCAGCGGGTCGGCCTCCAGGACCGCGGGCTGCTCCGCGTGGGAATGGCGGCGGACGTTGCCGTTTTTGATCCGGAGAAAATCCGCGACCTGGCCACGTTTGAGAAACCCCACCAGTTTTCTGAGGGAGTGCGGTACGTCATAGTAAACGGGCAGATTGTGCTCGACGACGGCATGGTAACCGCCGCGCGGCCGGGGCGAGCCCTTCGCGGCCCCGGCTGGAAGGGGCAGAAAACGGAAACTGGAAAATAGAAAAAAATTAGGTAGGAGAGGGTTTTTCTGGTCTATGGTCGCCGGTCGGCGATATCGTTTTTCGATTTTCGAGTTTCGATTTTCGGTTTTGTAGGGAGGTGCCCATGCGACGCTGGTTGGCCTTGCTTTCTTTCCTGGTGTTGATCCTCGTCGCCATTTACGCCGCCTGGGCCGCCCGGCGCGTGCCCGACCGTCTGGCGGGAGTGCCCTCCGGCAAGACGCAGGTGGTGGACCTGACCTACGCTCTAAACGATCACCTGCCTGCCTGGCCCGGTGATGATCACCCGTTTGAGGCCACGGCGAAAGGGGGGTTCGAGAAAGACGGCTATTTCACCCGGCGCTTTTGCTCCCTCGAACATTACGGGACGCACATGGACGCGCCGGCACACTTCATCGAGGGGCAAGCGACGGTGGACCAGATTGCCGCGCAGCGCTTGATCGGCCCGGCCGTGGTGGTGGATATCGAGCGAAAAGTTGCTGGCGATGCCGACTATCGCCTGACGCGCACCGATTTGCAGGCCTGGGAACGGCGATGGGGCAGGATTCCCGAGGGAGCGATCGTGCTCGCCCGCACTGGCTGGGCCGCGCGCTGGCCCGACGCTCGACGCTACCGCAACACCGACCCCGCCGGACTCATGCACTTTCCAGGCTTTAACGTGGACGCAGCCGAATTTTTGACGAAGGAACGAAAAATCTCCGGTGTCGGCATTGACACGCTGAGCGTGGACTTCGGCCCCTCAAAAAATTTCGAGGTGCACCGCTTGACCCACGCCGCCGGTCTCTACCACCTCGAGAACCTGGCCTCGATGGAAAAAATCCCTCCCAAAGGCGCCTTTCTCGTGGCCGCGCCCATCAAGCTCGAGGGCGGCTCGGGCGGGGCCGTGCGCGTGTTTGCCATCCTGCCCTGAACCGGTTTCATAAAGTACTCGGGATATACGTCGGTGTCGCACTGAACGAAGTGACAACAATGATGTCATCCTGAACGAAGTGAAGGATCTTGCCGTGAAGAGAGATTCCTCGGTTGCCTCGGCGACCTGAGAATGACGACATGAGTACTAAGCTGGGTGCCCCATCCCCGCCTTGGCGGGTTGTGCGCTGGGTGGGGGAGTTTTCTATCAAGATAACTAGGCCCCAGCCCCGTCCCGACGATCCGGTCCCGAAGCTTCGGGAGAGGATGGGCCACCCACCATGGTCTTTTTAGCTTCAAAGGTTAGCAACTTGCGCCCGCATTCGTCGAGAGGATTTCGGCAGACAGATCCCCTGAAAAGTTCGGGGCAACTGTGCTATAGAGTCAATCAGATTCTTTAGCCGCCCCGTGCCCGGCAGGGAGGCACTAACTCAAGGACCCGGAGAATCCCCGATGGCCGAAAGATCGACTATTTTCATATCCTGTGGGCAGGTCACGGAAGAAGAAAAAGAACTCGGAACAGCGGTTTGCAAGCTCGTGAGGGAACTGACCTCTTGCGAACCTTATTTTGCTGAGAACCAGAGCAGTCTTGAGGGGCTCACAAAGAACATATTGGGCGCCCTAAATCGATGTGCCGGCCTCATCGTCATCATGCATCCCCGCGGAATTGTAACCTTCCCAGACGGTCACCAGCACACCCGAGCTTCTATCTGGATAGAACAGGAAATTGCCATCGCGGCGTTCCTAACTCAGGTTCTAGGGCGGGATCTCCGCGTTGCAGCATACATTCATACCGACATCGCTAGGGAAGGAATGCGGGACAAGCTCCAACTAAATCCCACGCTTTTCCAGAGCAGTGGCGAAGTGTTGGGACACCTTCGTCGAACTCTCCGCATATGGGGGCAACTGGGCCCGGTAAGCATCTCGCCACTGCAGATAGCCCTCGACTACCAGGAGGTGAAAATTACTGGAGAGCAGCATGATTATCAGCTCGTGGTCACCCTTACCAATTCCGGCTTGACTAAAATTCAGGATTATCAAGTTGATGTGTTCTTCCCGGACGGGTTCCTGAACCAACATCAACAATTATGGTATCGAAGTACCCGACCGCAGAACTTCCACGCACCGCCTATTTAGAGTCACTGAGAGGGAAAAGGGGAAAATCATTTACCCGGGAGATTCCCTGATAATTATGACTATCCCTTACTTTATGAACACTGAGATCCAGCACCACAAAAGGAGTTTGCTTAGCCAAACAGTGACAGGCACTCTATATTCCGGAAACTTGCCGCCTCAGATAGTCGAAGAAACCATGGAGCATCTGCAAAACTTCTAGTCAGGCTCTGCCGGGTGCCCCATCCAGCGCTCTCTGCTGCGTGGGGGAATCGTTCCATTAGCAAGACTAAGCCCCACCCGCCAAATTGAGCCGACGCCAGCAGATTGCCAAGAGACAGATCCCTCAACACAAGCAATTCATGAGCAATTGCAATACGTCGCTCGATTCCTGAGTTGCTCAGGAGTTTGCTCAGGCCGGGGCACTCGTGCGAAACTTGAGTTTTGTCATCGGCGATGGATTCCCGCCGTGGCCTGTCTCGGCCGAGGCGAGGTGAGAATGCTCAAGGTTCCGTTTGAGACATACAAGTTAGCGAACGGACTGGAAGTAATTCTTCACGAAGACCACTCCATCCCGGTGGTGGCGGTCAATATCTGGTATCACGTCGGCTCGAAGGACGAAAAGCGCGGCAACACCGGCTTCGCCCATCTCTTCGAGCACATGATGTTTCAGGGTTCGAAGCACGCCCGAGAGTATTTCCGGCTGGTGCAGGAGGCGGGCGGGGTTTTGAACGGCTCGACGAGTTGCGACCGGACAAACTACTGGGAAAATGTGCCGTCGAATTTTCTCGAACTGGCGCTCTGGCTCGAATCCGACCGCATGGGCTTTCTGCTCGATGCGCTCGACGAAAAGAAATTCTCAAACCAGCGAGAAGTCGTCAAGAACGAGCGCCGGCAGACCTACGAAAACCGCCCCTATGGGCTGGCTCCGAAAATCCTCTGCGAGGCGCTTTTCCCGCCCGAGCACCCCTATTCCTGGCTTACCATCGGCACCGAGGAAGACCTCGAGCGCGCTTCGCTCGAAGACATCGAGCAATTTTTTCGCACGTACTACACCCCGTCGAATGCCAGTTTGGCGCTGGCCGGCGACTTCCAGCCGGACGAGGCAAGGCAGCTCGTCGAAAAGTACTTTGCGGAAATTCCGCCCGGGCCGCCCTTCACCCGGGTCGAGCGCTGGTTGCCAAGGCTTGCGGCCGAGAAGCGGATCGGTGCGGAAGACCGCGTCCAGTTGCCGCGGCTTTATCTTGTGTGGCCGTCGCCGCCACAGTTTGAAGCGGACGAGCCGGAGATGGAAATACTGGCTTACATTCTCGGCGATGGCAAGAGCTCCCGCCTTTTCCGGTCGCTGGTCTATGAAAAACAAATCGCGCAAGAGGTGAGCGTGGCTCAATTCTCGCAAGAGATCGCCGGGCAGTTCCAGATTGTCGCCACCGCAAAACCCGGCCACTCGACCGCCGAGCTCGAAGCGGCAATTGACGAGCGAATCGAGGAACTGAAGCTGGCGCCGCCAACGGAAGAGGAGATCGGCCGGGCGCGGAATAAGCTCGAAACGTTTTTTGTAGAACAGCTAGAGAGAATTGGCGGATTCGGCGGTCGAGCGGACGCGCTCAATCGCTACAACGTTTTTCTCGGCGATCCAGGCCACATCGAGAAGGATATCGAACGATACCTCCGGGTGGACGCGTCGGGCGTCCAGCGGGCAGCAAGCATCTATTTGAGCAATGGCCGCGTGAACCTGAGCGTGGTGCCGCTTACGGCAACCGTCCCGATAGGATCGGGAAAAGCTCGCACGGAAGGGGACGGGCGCGGTGAGCCGCTGGTGGTGAATGCGCCTGGGGAGGACGCTGAAGGAAAACCCCCGCGGCCTCAATCCCAGGCTGTGGGAAAGGTGACAGCGGGCGACCGCAGCCGGCAACCCGCTCCGGCAGCTACCCCGCCGTTCTCTCTCCCGAAGATACAGCGGAAGAAACTCGCCTCGATGAAATCGGGGCTCGCTCACGGGCTCGAAATCGTTCTAGTGGAAAAGCACAAGCTTCCGGTCATGGTGGCTCTGCTGCTCGTCAAGGCGGGGGCGGCCGCCGATCCGAACGATCAGCCGGGCCTGGCGACGATGGTCGCCACGATGCTCGATGAAGGCACGGCGACGCGAAGCAGCATCGAGTTGGCCTCGGAACTTGAGTTCATCGGGGCAAGGCTCGAAGCCCGCGCCGACCGCGATGAAAGCTTGGTCGTCATCGAGTCGCTCAAGAAGCATTGGCCGAAGGCGCTCGAGCTTTTTGCCGATGTCGTCCAGCAGGCAAGCTTTCCGGCCATCGAGCTGGAGCGCGTCCGCGAGCAGCAACTGACAGAACTGCTGCGCCTGAAGGATAACCCCGCGGCGCTTGCGAACCAGATATCCCTCGGCGTGCTCTATGGGAACGATTCCCCCTACGGGCACCCCATCGAAGGCACCCAGGCGTTCGTGAGCCAGGTGACGCTCGAGCAGATGGAAAGCTTCTATCGCGCCCACTACCGCCCGGAGCGGGCCGTGCTCATCCTGGTGGGAGACACTACGCTCGACGAGGCCGCGGCGGAAGTGGAAGCAGCCTTCACACCAAGCCTCCAGAGCGAGGCCCTCGGGGAGCGGCGAGGTTGGGATGGGCCGGCGGTGATGCCCGCAGTGATGTCAGACAAGCCCGCCGATAACATGGCGGGCCTCCGGCAACCCACCTGCGTCTATCTTCTGGACAAACCGGCAGCAGCGCAGTCGGTCTTGCGCGCCGGCCATGTGACGGTCCCGCGCAACCATCCCGATTATTTCCCGTTGGTGGTGATGAACGCCGTGCTGGGCGGGCAGTTTGTCAGCCGGCTGAACATGAACCTGCGGGAGAGGCGCGGCTACAGCTACGGTTTTCAGTCGCGCTTCGACTGGCTGCGGGGGCCTTCGAACCTGCTGGCGGGCGGCAGCGTCGAAACCGCCGTCACGCGGGAGGCCATTCAGGAAATCCTCAAAGAATTCCGCGAGATTCGCAGCGAGCGACCCATTAGCTTGTCGGAACTTGACGCCGCCAAGGCAGCCATCATCCGCGGCTATCCCCGCGGTTTCGAGACGCCGGCCCAGATTGCCAGCAGGCTGTGGGAAATGGTCCTGTTCGACCTGCCTGAGGATTATTTCGAGAGCTTCCAACAGAGGGTGGAGGCGGTCAGCCTTGAGGACGCCCGGCGCGTCGCCAGGCAATACCTCGACCCCGATCACCTCATGATTCTCGTGGTCGGCGACCGGAACGCCCTCGAGCCAAAACTCAAAGAGCTGAACCTGCCACTCAAGCAGCTCGATACGGGCGGAATGATCGTGTTGGAGAGACAGAAAAGAGAAAATGGAAAATAGAAAATAGTGGCGCGTCGGCGCGGTTGCCCCTCTTTTCTCTTTTCTAATTTCTATTTTCTAAGCTAGGCGACCAGTTCCGGCGCCACGATCCATCGCAGCGACCACTCTCCAGCCCCTTCCCTGTCCAGCCTGACAATTCCCGCCATCTGGAAAGCCACAATGGTTTTGGTTTCGTCCTGGCAAAGCAAACGAGAGGCGAGACGGCTCAGGTGGGGCAGGTGGCCTACGATCATGAGATTGTCCCTGGCTCCGGCGAGCGCTGAAACAAGAGGTGTAACGTCCTCGAGTGGTCCCAGGCCCGGCTTTTCATGCATGCCGGCTTGGGGAGGAATCGCTTCAGCAAATATTTCGGCCGTCTGCCGGGCGCGCAGCTTTTCGCTGTGCCAGATTTCAGCGACCGTGATATTGCGCCGGGCGGCAAAACCGGCCATGCGGAGGGCAATCTGTTTGCCTTCCTTGGTCAGGGAGCGTTGCGGATCTTCCGCCTCGCTCTTGGCCTGAGCGTGTTGCACCAGGTAGAGCTGCATGGGGAACCCTCGTCACCCACCATGATACGCTGGAAGCACATGAGGAGAGAGGCTGGTGCCATTCCGACTCATTGTGCCTCGCCCAGCGGCGGAAGCCGCTGGGCTGAACAGAGGGACAACACTGCATTCACGAACAGAGGGAACAACATGGCGCTCACGTTCAGCCCATGGGCTTCTGCCCGTGGGAATCATCTGGTAGATTCCACCAGGCCCAGTCAGTTGGAACGACACGAGCAGTGTTTCTCACGCCCAATAACTCCGGTCCAATGTCCGATATTGGATGGCTTCGGAGACGTGCTTCGATTCAAGGTTTGGAGAGGCGTCGAGGTCGGCAATCGTGCGGGCGACTTTCAGAATGCGGTCGTGGGCGCGGGCGGAAAGGCCCAGCCGGGTGATGGCGGCTTCGAGCATGCGGTCGGCATCGGCGCCGATCTCGCAATATTTGCGGATGAGTTTGGGCGGCATCTGGGCATTTGAGAAAATCCGGGCCAGCCCGGAAGTTTGTCGCGACGGCTTTCCGGACGGAGCTTCGTCGCGGAAGCGTTCGAGCTGAGTCTTGCGCGCGGCGATCACCCGCTGGCGGACTTCCCCGGAGCCTTCCTTGGCCACGGGCGCGCGCAGCTCCTTGTACTTGACCGCGGGCATGTCAATGTGGATGTCAATGCGATCGAGCAGCGGCCCGGAGATCTTGGCGACGTAGCGTTGAATCTGCGCCGGCGTACAGTGGCAATCGCGGTTCGGGTCGCCGAAGAAGCCGCACGGGCAGGGGTTCATCGCGGCCGCGAGCATGAACCGCGAGGGAAAGGTAAGCGACATCGCCGCCCGGGCAATCGTCACCAAGCCGTCTTCGAGAGGCTGGCGCAGGACCTCGAGCACGTTCCGGTCGAACTCCGGCAGCTCATCCAAGAAAAGCACGCCGTGGTGAGCGAGGGATACCTCGCCCGGCCGGGGCACCACTCCGCCGCCGATGAGTCCGGCGTCGGAGATGGTGTGATGCGGCGAGCGGAACGGGCGCGTGCCTACAAGCCCGCGCGTATCTTCGAGCACGCCGGCGACGCTGTGGACTTTCGTCGTTTGCATCGCTTCTTCGAAAGACATCGGCGGCAGGATGGTAGGGATGCGTTTGGCCAGCATCGTTTTGCCCGAGCCGGGCGGGCCAATCATGATGATGTTGTGGCCGCCGGCACAGGCAACTTCGAGCGCGCGCTTGGCGTGGGCCTGGCCTTTCACGTCGTGGAAATCAACGCTGTATTGGCCCGTCTCGGCAAGAAGCTGGTTCACATCCACCCGCACGGGCGCAAATGATTCGGGGGCGTTCACGATGTCCACCACCTGGGGGAGGCTTTTGGCCGAGAAGACGTCCACGCCGCTGACCACCGCCGCTTCCCGGGCGTTCATCTCCGGGACGATCAAGTGGCGGATGCCTTTCTCCCGCGCCGCCAACGCGGCCGAAAGCGTGCCTTTGACCGGGCGAACGGCGCCGTCAAGCGAAAGTTCTCCGAGGAAAATGTACTGGTCCAGTTTTTTCCCGAAGAAGGCGCCACCGGTGCCGAGAATCCCCATCGCCATAGGCAGATCGAAGCCCGAACCTTCTTTTTTGGTGTCGGCCGGGGCCAGGTTGATCGTCAGGTTTTGCGTGGGAAAATCAAATCCGCAGTTCTTGATGGCAGCCTTGATCCGCTCGCGGCTTTCCTTGACCGCATTATCCGGCAGCCCGACAACGATGTAGCTCCCGCCGAAGCCTCCCGGGGCGAGGTCCACCTCAACCTCGACCACGTAGGCATCTATGCCGAAGACTGCGGCGCTGAGCGTCTTGTAAAGCATGGGAAGCTCGGGGACGGTCACCCCGCCGAGCCGCGGCGGGGTAACGAGCCACGATATTAGAACAAGTTTCCAGGAAGCGAAAGAGTCGAGTGGCAAAAAACGAACCGAGTTCCCGAGGAAATGCCCCTTGCCGATTAGCTGTGTGCTCCTCTGTGTACTCTGCGCCTCTGCGGTGAAAATGGACACCAAGAGATGAACCACAGAGGGCACGGAGATCACAGAGGTTTTGCAGAGAAATAGCTACTGCGTGGCCGACGCCGAGCTTCTGGTTTTTTCGAGTTTTGTCAGCAAGACTTTTTTAAGAATGGGCATGGGCAGGGCGCCTTCGGCGAGCGCCGCGTCGTGGAAGGCGAGCAGGCTGAATTTCGCTCCGGCGGCCTTGCGATACTCATCCCGCAGCTTGAGCCATTCGCGCCAGCCGACAAAGTAAGTGGGCAACTGGCAAGAACTCAACTGGGCTCGCTGCAATTTCCCCTCGGCTTCCGCGCGCTCCTGAAACGTGTCTTTGATCATCAGGTCGAGCGCCTCCTGATCGGTCATGTTCATGGTGTGGAGCCGCACGTCAAGGATGGCGTTGGCAAACATGCGCAGCTCGCCCTTCAAGTAGGTCAGCTCGAACTTGACGCCGTGGTAGCCGTTTTCGACGAAAAGTTTTTCGGTATAGACCGCCCAGCCCTCGACATAAGAGCCGTTGCCGAGCACGGTGCGGATGAGCCGGCGCAGGACAGGCTTGATGCGGTTGGCCGTCTCCAGTTGCACGTAGTGGCCGGGCACCGCCTCGTGGATCGTGATGTCTTTCATCTTGTAAATGTTGTATTCGCGCAGCTTCGATTCGACCTTTTCCTTCGTCCAGGCCGGCGGAACCGGAGTGATCCAATAGAACGCGCCGAGTTCCGGCTCGAGTGCGGGCGCCGAATTGAACCCGGCCACGCCGTAAATCCCGCGCATGAATTCCGGAGTATCAATCACCTGAAGGTTGTCCCTGGCTGGGAGGGCGACGAGATTTTTCGCGCGCACAAACTCCTTGACCTCGGCGAGGTCGCGCATGGCCTGGGGTTTGAACTGGTCGGGAGCCGAATGTTCTTGAGCGATCTTATCCAGCACAGCGCGGATGATCGCATTCTCGCGCTCGCCCCGATCGAATCGGGGCTCGCTCCCCGCCCTAGCCTCTCCCGCCGGAAAGTCAGGGAACCATTCTTTGTGGAGCGGCTCAGCCAGCTCGAGCATGCGCCGGCGCGTTTCCTTGAGCGCCTGCTCAGCATCGGCCAGCACGGCCTCGGGCGTTGTCTTGACGCCCATGACGTAGCGGAACTTGAGATCATACTTTTGCTTGCCCAGGCGGAAGCTGCCGGTGGAGCGTTTGCTCAATTCATTTTTCACCCAGGCGCTGTAATCCTCGATGGCTTCGAGCGCCTTGGGCGCGACCGCATCGTAACGCGCCTCAAGCGGGCTGCCACGGGGAACCAGCGACTTCACAAACTCTTTGACCAGCCCGACGTTGCCGTTATTTTCCTCGACCGCAACCCGCGTGTACACGTCGCAGGTATCCACCAGGTTTTGCTTTGCCTGGGCGTAAAGGCCGGGGAGCCGTTCCAGGCGAGCAAGCACGTGGCCCAGCCGCGTCTCGAGCGGCGCGTATTCGAGGACCAACGGGGTAAAGATCGCGTTGCCCGCCAGCTCCGCGTAGGCTTGCGGCATGTGCCGGTAACTTTGAAAGGTGTTGAGCTCGGCCAGGGCCAGTTCAATCTGGTCGGCGATGAGGTCATAGTCTGCCCGGTCTTCGAGCGGCAAACGCCTCCGATCGAGCCGGGCCAGCTTCTTTTTCGCCGTTTCATAGAATGTTCGCTGCGCTTCGATCCCCGCCGGACTCAAATCGTCCAGCATTTCGTCGAGCAGGAGGACTTTCCCCGTGGCCGGGTCGGTATGTTTGTGATAGCCAACCTGCGTCGCTGAAGCGGGAGAAAGGGCAAGAGCGCCATACAAGAAATCCGATGCGATTTTGTGAAAACGCTCCACCGTGTCTCCCGAGGCGGCCGCTGCTGGAAGATCAGCGGCCAACAACCCGATCAAGAGGAAAAAGAGAAAGAAAAGTTTCATGGGATCGCTCCTAATATGGATTACCTTTACCACGACCCTCAGGTCTGATTCGGGTGCTCAACGATCTGAACCCGCAGACGGTCCCCGTAGCTCTCAAACCCGCATTCACGATTAAAGGCTACGTGACGCCGAAGCCCTATATGAGGTCCGATTCCGTCAAGTCCAAACGTCAATTCTTGCTGAAGTTTGTACGGCGTCATTTGCCGGTCAGCTTTTTGGCAGTATAGGCCTTATCGGCATCCCAAGTCAGTTGAGTCACCTCTCCCTTCTGGTCTTTCGCAAAAATCACTCGCGCCCAGAAGCTCCTGTCCAGGAACTCCCTTTCCGATACGGGGACCAAGATGGCATGAAATCCTCCGCCCCAGTCCATCAACAGATGATCCTCCTCCCTGCCAATGGTTACGACAGCGCCTGGACGGAAGAAATCAACCCCGAACTCGTAACGACCGACGTAAGCCTCCAAAATCTTCGGATTCACCTTCACAGGTTTTATGGCCTTGGGAACGACATACCTTTCGCCAAGGGCAATCGCAGCTAGGTCATCCGCTATGGGGGATTGCGCGACGGCGGAGTAAGAGTTACTCAGCACGATGACGCAAACATCGTCATCAACGAACCGCTCAAACGATGCGGTAAATCCTGGGCTTCTTCCGTTGGCAGCCGCCACCCTTCGATGGAAGCGCTTCCTTACAAACCACCCGTAAGAATTGCCGCGGCCTTCCACGAACATTTTTCCCCAGGTGGCCTTTTTCAAGATCTTATCCGCGTAGAGTGCCCGGTCAAATTTATACAAATCTTCTACTGTTGAGTAGAGCGAGCCGTTGCCGGTCTTGATGGACCAGTCAAGGTACGGCGCGTTTTCGAGACCGCTGACGCCGGCTGGCACATACCCCGACGCTCGGTTCTCCAGCAGGCCCGCGGCACGGCCATCATGGCCCGTGTCCCTCATGCCCAATGGCGTAAGAATGTTTGCCTTCAAAAATTCTCCATAACCCTGGCCGGAAACTTTTTCGATGACGTGCGCCAGGAGGTTGTAGTTCGAGTTGCTGTATCTGTATCGTTCTCCCGGCTGGAACTCAAGAGGTTGGTGCCTGAACATTTCCACGAGGTCCCCAGTGGTGTGAGGGAACTTCGAGTCTCGATCATAGTCTGGGAAGTCGTTTACGTTCGGAATACCCGAAGTGTGTGACAGCAGATGGTGCAACGTGATCTTGTCCCCGTTCGGGTAGTCGGGGAGGAACTTCGTCAAAGGGTGATCGGTACTTAAAAGTCCTCGTTCCTGCAAGATCATGATGGCTGCGGCTGTAAACGGTTTGGAGACCGAGGCGATGTGAAACTTGGTGCGCGGGGTGTTGGGAGCACCGAGCTCGTAATTCGCCATTCCGTACCCCTTGCTGACCAGTACCTTTCCTTTCCTGGCGATGAACACAGCCCCGCTGAAGTTATTTCCCTCGAGATAGGGTTGAACATAGAAATCTACCTTAGCTCCGATATCGAGGTTTCGACCCGCCGCCGTTCCTGCGGCCGTCTGTGCTGAAGCGGAAATGGCCACCAGAAGCCCAAACAGCAGCAGCTTGGATGAGATTCGTTGCTTGATACTCATCAGCACCTACCCACAAATCGGAAATCTGGACCCGCATGATGATCCCACGCGCGTGCTACCCGGCGTCGGATCGTGTCTTGCTGTTGCTCTGCGGTTCGAGCCGTTGGATTCGCGTCTCCTCCGGGTTCACGGGCTCAAAACAGCCGGTCACTGTCGAGCAGAATGGTCACCGGTCCGTCGTTGACCAATTCCACCTGCATCTGAGCCTGGAAGACGCCGGTCGAAACGCGGATTCCGCGGGCGATGAGCTCGCGCACAAATTGCTCGTAGAGCGGCTCAGCCTGTTCGGGCGGGGCAGCGCGATCGAAGCCTGGCCGGCGACCCTTGCGGGCATCGCCGTAGAGCGTGAACTGGGAGATGACCAGCGCCTCGCCGCCCGTCTCGACGAGCGACCGGTTCATCTTTCCCTGTTCATCCTCGAAAATGCGAAGGTTTGCCACCTTCTCTGCCAAATAAGCGGCTGCCTCCGCGGAATCGTTTCGGCCGACGCCGAGCAGCACGACCATGCCGCGGTCCACCGCGCCCTTCGGGTCTCCACCCACGCGGACTTGAGCGCGGCTCACTCGTTGAACCACCGCTCTCATTCAGGATGAATCCTTCAAGGTGAATCCTTGGCTTCAAAAAAGCCATTCATTCTGACGCGGCGACCGAAATCACACAACAAAAAACTGATGGCAGCGGGCATGTATGCCGGGCTAAAGCCGGCCGCTACGGGAGTATGCCGGGCTAAAGCCCGCCGCTACGGGAGCGCTTCCCTCAGCCGGGCGAGTGTGCTATACAAACAGCCGAAAATCCACCCGGATGATGGTGTGGTGATGAAGATCGCGCTCATTGGAACTCACGGCGTCGGCAAAACGACGCTGGCCTACGAGATTTGCTCCTTGCTCAAGCGGTCGGGAAAAAACGTGGAGCTGGTCACGGAAGTCGCTCGTCGCTCGCCTTTCCCGGTGAATGACGCAACCACGCTCGAAGGCCAGCTCTGGATCCTGCACGCGCAGATCGCTGCGGAGCTCGAGGCGGCCCAGCGCGCCCCCTACGTCATCTGCGACCGCGCCGTGATTGATAACTACTGCTACCTGGTGAACAAGTGCGGGCGCCAGCCCAACCTGGAAGCGTGGCTCGAACGGTGGCTTGGCACCTATGATCTCCTGATCGGAGTCCCCATCCTGGAGGCGGAAATTCCGCCGGACGGTTTTCGCTCCGAAGACCGGCAGTTTCAGCGTCGCATTCACGAGCTGCTCGATGGGCTCATGCGTCAACCGCCTTTTGCTCCGTTTGCGGACAGGGTCTGCTGGCTGGAATCCGGGTCGCGAAGCGATTGGGTCGGGAAAATTGCGGCCGCGCTCGGCCCGCAGGCCCTGGCGGCCGCGAGCGTTTGAATCTCCCGGCAATCCCCTCTGGATAGGTTTCTGAAAAAGCCCCAAAATCGGGCAAGCTGAAGCTTGCCCCTACAAGACAACTCGCGCTGAACCACGCTGGCAACGCGGGCAGCAGTAGCTTCCTCGTCCGGTTACCACCACGCGAACAATCTTCGTCCGGCAGCGCGGACAGGGCTGGCCGCGCCGGCGGTAAACCTTGTGTAGCTTCTGGAAACTTCCCGCTTCACCGGCAAGGTTGACGTAGTTCGAGACGGTCGAGCCCTGGCGGGCGATAGCAGCTCGCAAGATGCGGCCGATGGCGCCGTGCAGCCGGAGCAATTCCTTGTCCCTCAGGCGATGGGCGCGGCGTCCAGGATGAATTCGCGCGCGAAACAGGCTCTCGTCGGCGTAGATGTTTCCGAGCCCACGCAGGACACGTTGGTTTAAGAGCGCCGCCTTGATGGTCGCGCGGCGTTTGCGGAGGCGTTCGACGAAGTCACGCGGGCGAATCCTCAGAGGGTCCGGGCCCAGCGACCGCAGCGCCGACCGGAGCTGATCCTCATCCAGCAAGGCCAGCCTGCCGAAGCGCCGGAAATCGGCATAGCGAAGTTCACTCCGGCCATCCTCGAGCGCCAGGACCACATGGGTGTGACGCGGTTCGACCTGATTTCGCTCGGCGAGGATCATCTGTCCGGTCATCCCGAGATGGATGAGAAGGAACTTGCCGGGCAGATGGACGTCGTCCCGATCCAACCGGATGATGATGTACTTCCCGTGGCGAAACACGCCGGCAATCTTCCGGGAAGTAAGTTCGCCGGCAAAATCTTCAGGCGCGGAGAGAAGTATGTCGGACCGCCGCAGGATCACTCTCGAAATCCGCCGGCCCAGCACGCGCGCGCGCAGGCCACGAACGATCGTTTCGACTTCGGGCAGTTCGGGCATAGCCGCCTGGAGTGACCCAAAAAAGCCTGGAGGCAATGGGAGCTTACCACAGCTCAAGTCACCTGCCTCGCCGCAGGAAAACGCACCATCGTTGGTCTCCGGCTCCCGAGTTGCCCGAACTGCCCGAATGGGATATGCATCGCGGGCAACTCCGGGGCATCCAATGGAAGAGTCGCGGGGTACGCAGTTGGCTGGCGGTGTGGTAGGCTGGTGCCGTTCCAACTATTTGGGGCCACTTCCCGCAAGTCACACGGCATGCTTTATTGATCATACAGGATCGAGATGTATAGGCTCATTAAGTTGGAACGGCACTAGCGCGACCGTTTCCGTTCGAGGGGGATCAAGCTTGGGTTATGTCCTGCTGGGGGCCGTCTTTTTTCTGGCGTTTGCCAACGGTGCCAACGACAACTTCAAGGGTGTGGCCACGCTGTGGGGCGCGCGTCGGGCCGGCTACGGGGCCGCGCTCGCCTGGGCGACCACCTTCACCTTTCTTGGCTCTCTTGGGGCGTTTTATATCTCGAACGGCCTGGTCGCCATTTTCAGCGGTTCGCGGCTGGTGCCGGCGGCGGTGGCCCGCGACGGGCACTTCATCACCGCGGTAGCGCTGGCGGCGGCCGTGACCGTGTTTCTGGCGGCGCGGCTGGGCGC
>DATBWB010000041.1 GCA_036514995.1 Candidatus Acidiferrales bacterium | reverse complement strand
CTGCCCCGGCCGAGAACGGAATGCGCGACTGTAGCCCCCGCCTCCGGGCGGGCATTCCCCCACGACATGAACAATGCCGGCCAGAGGCCGGCGCTACGTATATCAGTTGCCAAGCTGGCAACAATTGCCGGGCGGGATGGGATTGCCGTGCGGGCAGCTCTTGGGGTGGCTGAGGAAGGTGCAGATTTTTTCGGTGACTTCCGAGCTCAGGATATGCTCGAACTTGCACGCCTGGGTCTCGGCTTCGCGGTCGGCGACGCCGAAGGAATCCATGAACAGCCGCTCGGCCAGACGGTGACGCCGGACAACATCCCGGGCGCGCCGCTCGCCCTTTCCCGTCAACCGGAGTTCGCTTCCCTGGATAGTGAGCAGCCCGATTTCAGCCATGCGCTCAAAGGTGCGGGGCGGGTCAGCCAGGCTTCTCGATCGCACCCGCTCGATCTCCGGCTGCCGAGCCTCCTCGCGGAAAATCCAGATCCTTTCGAGCAGGTGATCGTACCGCTCCTCCTCATCCGGCTGGTAGATGGTGATCTCCGCCAGCCTCCCGTGCTGCAACTCGACACGGCGGTCGGCCAGCCGGCCGATGGTGGGATCGTGAGTGACCAGCAGAATGGTGTGTCCCTCGGCATGGAGGTCATGCAGCAGATTGACGACAATCGCTTCGTTCACTTCGTCGAGGTTTCCGGTCGGCTCGTCCGCCAGAATCAGCTTGGGGTGGTTGATCAAAGCGCGAGCAATGCACACCCTTTGTTGCTCGCCGGCGGAGAGTTGAGAAGGGCGATGGTCGAGCCGGTCGCGGAGGCCAACGCAGATGAGCGCCTCGCGGGCTTCGTCCTGGTCGGTCAAGCTGTGGAAATATTGCGCCAGCATCACGTTTTCGAGCGCCGTCAAATAGGGCACCAGATGGAATTGCTGGAAGACGAAGCCGATTTTTTCGGCGCGATAGCGGGTGAGGCCGGAGGCGTCAAGTTTGTCCAGTCCGACTCCATCCACGCGCACCGCGCCCGAGGTCGGCTGATCCAGCCCGCCCAGGATGTTGATGAGCGTGGTCTTGCCCGAGCCGGACGGGCCCATGATGGCAACCCATTCGCCCGCGTCAACACTCAGCGAGAGATCCTGGAGCGCCCAGACACTCTCGCCGTAGCGCTTGGAAAGATGTTCGACCTCGACCAGTTTCCCCATCATTCTCCTCGCAGGATCGCCGCCGGATGCATTCGCTGGAGGAGTCGCACGGGGAAAATCGTGCCCACCAAGGCCACCAGCAAGCTCACCGCGAGCACAAACGGAAAAACGATCCACCGCGCCTCGAAGCCGGTGTGGAAAACCTGCCGGCCTAACCAGGCAGCCAAAACCAATCCCAGCCCGTATCCGGCAAGGCCGCCGGCCAGCGCCATTGAAGCCGCTTCCACCATAAAGAGCCTGACCACCGTCCCCTCGCCGGCCCCAAGCGCCTTCATCACGCCAATGTCGTAACGGCGCTCGAATGCCATCCCCGTCATGGTCGCCGCCACGCACAGCGTGACCACCACCAGGATCGCCAGGGTTGTGGCTGCCAGCATCCAGCGGATGCGGTGGAGGAGTTGGCCCTCGGCGACCGCCACCTGGCGCACCGGCTTCACGTCCGCATCCGGCAAGCGATGGCGGAGGCCGGCCACCAGACCTTCAAGCTGCTGAGGCGTGCCGCTGGCGCTCACCTGGATGAGGCCGATTTTTCCCGGCAGGTCCGCCAGTCCCTGGGCCACCGGCAGATTCACAAAGATCTGGCTGTCTTCGCTGCCGCCGGCAGTGATGATCCCGGCCACGGTCAGGCGTGCCGTCCGCCCGCGGTGGCGCAGCTCGATCGCTTGCCCCGGCGCGAGATTCCATTGGCGAGCCACCGCCTCCCCGATGAGACATTGGCGCAAGTCGTCCCGCGACTTGATCCCGCCAGGCGGGACGACCTTCCACCACGGGGAAAGGCCGCTCATCCGGTCGAGCCATGTGCCCGCTACGATTACCCTCGCCGTTCCCACGCCGGCCACCACATAAAGAAAGGGCGCCCGGGCGATGATTCGATTCCCGTCCTCGGGAACGGCTGCGAGCGCGGAGTCCTCCAACAGGGTTTGGCCGCCGGCGACTCCCGTGCCAGCAATGACAATATTCGCGCCATAGGCCCGGAATTCACGCGTCAGTTTTCGGCTCACGTCCAAATAGACGTTGCCGAGCGCTGAGCAGAGCGCGGCAATGACCAGGAGCGCCAGCAGCGCAACTGCCCAGCGACCTCGCCCATGAGCCACCGATCTCTCCAGCAAACGCCAGAACACGCCCTACTCTCCTCTCAGAACGGCGGCCGGCTCGGTTCTGAGCGCCCGAGCAACCGGCAGAAGACTGCCAGCCACCGCCACCGCCACGGCGATTCCGAGCACCAGCGGAAAAAGAACCATCTTCGGCTCCACCGCCGCGCCAAAAACGCTCCGCCCGATGGCCTGGGCCAGCAAGATTCCCCCTCCATAGCCGATCGCTCCTCCCGCCAGCGCCACCACTGCCATCTCCACCACGAGCAGCCGGGCGGCGTCCCGGTTGGCCGCCCCAAGAGCTTTCATCAACCCGATCTCCTTCTGCCGTTCGAGCATCATACTTGCCGTCGTGCTGGATACAGTGAGAGCAGCAGCCACCAGAGCCGCCGCCGTGATCAGGAGCATCAACATGCGGACTCGCGTCAAAATCACGCCTTCGCTCTCCGCCACCCGCCGGATCGGCCGGGCCTCGCTTCCGGGCAGGGCCTCTTCAATCTGGTGCGCGATCGAACTCACGTAGGGCGTGCAATACCAGCGATCGTAGTCCACCGCGTTCATGCTGCGCGGGTCGCGGCGGGCAAAGTCATCCTCGGGCTTCACCAGTGCGCTGACCAGGACCTGGCGCGCTTCCCCCCGATGGGCCGGGGCCAGTCGCTCGACCTGAGCGAGCGGCGCGATGATCTGCTCATCTTCCCCTCCGCCGGTCGAAAGGATTCCCGTCACCTTCCACACCGCCCCCACTCCATCGGGGCCGCCGGGAGCGCCGACCTCGAGGCTTTCGCCCGGTTGGACGCCCCATCGCCGGGCAAGCGAGATGCCCAACAAGCACTCCGGCGCTCCGTCAACCGGCCAATCGCCACGCGCATCCCACCAAGGATTTGTGCGGCGAACGCCTGTTCTCATCGTCGTGCCGTCGGCCAGGAGGAGCGTTTCCTCGAACCACGTTCCAACCGCCACTAACCTCTCCCCGCGCGCCTCCACCGGAAGGCTCAGAATCGGAGCAAAGCCAAGAATGTTGTTCCGCCAGAAAATGGTCTTCAGCTTCGGCAGGTCGGCCACGCGGAGATACGCGCCCTCCTCGACGGGGCGGAAATCCCGACCGGTGGGGATCTCGAGCGCCAGCGTGTCGTCCTGCGGGACCACAAGGACGTTGGCGCCGAAGCTGCGAAACTCCCGGGCCAGACGGTCGCCGGCACTGAAAAGGACGTTGAGCGTGGCGGTTGCCACCATCACGCCCAGCGCCAGTGCGGCAAGCATAACCAGCTTGCGCCGCGGGTTGCGCCAGACAGACTCGCTGATGATGCGTAGGAACATGACTCAATGTCGAAAGTAACTCGCTCCCGCCACCACCTCTTGAAGAGAAACCACCAACTCGTGGCCTTCGGTCCATGATTTCAAGGGGACCGGATTGCAACCGCCGGTCAGACCAATCGAAGGGGTATAGACCACCGCATCGCAATTGCGACAGATGACGTTTCCCTTGCGCTGGTAATAACCGGAATCGCCGCAAATTTGACAGGCATCCAAGGCCACGCCATAGCCGGCCGCTGCCGCCGGCTTCTTGATGACCAGGAATCGAACCACCGTGTGCTCCGCCTCGACGGCATAACGATGGAGATTGCCATCGGCAAATTCGACAAGCGGCAGGCGAATCTCGCTCCCCTGCGGGTTTACGCGCACGGCCGGGGAAAGCTCCTGCTGGCTCCGGGCGTAAACAAAGTCAGCAGTCAGAATCAGAACAATCAATACAGCCAGGGTGCTGATCGAGACGAACCAGCGCCGCTCGCGCCGTTCACGGGAAATTTCGAGGCGTCTCTCCGCCGGATTGCCGGCTCCCACGGCTCTCGACGGCCGACGCAGCTCCCACGCCAATGTCCATGCCGCCAGCAGCACGATGGCCACGACAAAGAAGACGTCGTTTCTTACCAGCGGGCCGATGATCGCCATCTCTTGCTTGCTCGATGGCAAGACTTGCGCCTCGGAAAGCTCATGCAAGCCGCTGACGGCCATTTGAAACGCCACCACCAGCAGGATCACGCTCGTTACCGTAAAGAACTTGCGGAGATCCATGCGCAGGCTGCCTCGGAAAAAGAGCACCGCAAAGACGACCGCCAGCGTTATCCCGAGCGCCGTGCCCGCCAACGTGGCCAGCCCGCTCGAATCCAGGGAAACGGCCCTCACAATCAACACCGTTTCCAGTCCCTCGCGCAAAACCATGACAAAGACGAAGGCCAGGAGCAACAGGCCGGAAGTCGAGCCACGGTGAGAAATTGCGGCCACCCTCCCCTCGATGGTCGCCCGCAGCTTCTTTGCCGTCCGCCACATCCAATAGACCATGCTGGCAACGAACATCGAGGCAAGGAGCATGGTCCAGCCTTCCACCACCTCCTGGTAAGCAAGCCAGCGTTCGAGCAGGAAGGCGCTAGCAATGCTGGCCGCCACCGCCAGGCTGAGCCCCAGCCACACGGGCCGCCGGAGGTCGTTGCGCTGCGCCAGACCCAAGTAGCTCAGGACAATCCCGACAACGAGCGCCGCTTCAAATCCTTCCCGGAGGGCAACTACAAGAGAAGAAAGCATAACGAGTCTAGATGCAACTAAGTTTCATCTGGCCATGTGCCAGTTTAGGCCCTTCCCTTCCCCTTGTCAATCTTGAATCTCGACTATTTTGTCGATATTACCAAGCCGCTGGTTTGACAGAAGCATTAGAATGGGTGTCGATGCTGCGACCCCTTCCGCTCTTCTTGCTACTGGCTCTGCTCTTGGGGCCGACCGATGCGGGAGGAGCCTCCAAAGCCGAAAAGCTCTTCCGTGCCGGCGAGCGGGCCGAGAAGCAAGGCGACTTCGACACCGCCTTCGAGCGCTTTGCTGGGGCCGTCTCCTTAAAGCCCGAACGCGCCGACTGGCTTCTCCGGCGGGAGGCAGCCCGTCAAAAGGCCGTCGCCAACCATCTGCATCGAGGTGACTCCCTCCAGAGCAACGGGGACCACGTCGGAGCGTTCGAAGCCTATCGCAAAGCCGTGGAACTCGACCCCGGCCGTGAGTCGGCCCAGCAACGCTTGGATAGCCTCCGAGCCCGCCACGCTGGGCCAGCGGCGGAAACTTTGATCCGAGAAGTACCCACGCCCGATTCGGCTCGCCGGGAACTGGCGGAGAGTGTCCCTCCTTTTCAAATTGCCGCGAGCCGAGAGAAAAAGAGTCTCGCTTTAAAGGGAGGCGCCACTGAGGTCATCGAGCAAGCAGCCGCTGCCTTTGGGGTGCGGGCTGTCTTTGAAGAGAACTTCCCTACTGCGGCCATTCGCCTGCGAGCGCCCGACCTCGACTTCGAGACTGCCATGCTGATTGCGAGCCGGCTCACAAAAAGTTTCTGGCGCTCGCTCGACGCTCACACGATCTTGTTTCTTCAGGATTCGCCCGACCGGCGCAAGCAGTATGACCCTCAAGAGTTGAAGAGCTTTCTTCTGCCCGACAGCCTGACCCCCGAACAAATGAACGAAATGGTGCGGACAATCCGCGAAATGGCGGGCATCCAGCGGACGGTGCTTGACACTCGGAGCCGGACTTTGACGCTGCGCGATGTCCCCGCGCGCGTGCGCATTGCTGAAGAAGTGATCCAATCGCTCGAGGGTGCTCCCGCGGAAGTCATACTGGAAGTGGTGATGCTCGAGGTGGACCGGCAGAAGGCGACCGCGCTCGGGGTTATCCCGCCGGAGCAGGCCCGCATCCTGAGCCTGGGACAAATTGCGCCCGGTCAGAATTTGGCCGCGCTTTTGCAAAAACTCTTTGCGACCGGGATTGACATCAGCGGTCTGACTCCCGAGCAGCTTGCCGCCCTGTTGGCCAGCGGCGCCGTTCCCGGTTTCAATATCCCCCCGCTCATCGCTTTCGGCGGCGGCCGGACGATTTTTTTCACCACCCTGCCGGGAGCAACGGCCAGTCTCCGCGATCTCGTCAGTGTCACCCGCGATGCTCGTCGCGCCATCCTTCGCGCCCGTGACGGCCAGTTGGCCAAGCTGCACGTCGGGGACCGCTTTCCGATCATACTGGCTTCGTTCAGCTCGATCTTCTTCACTCCCGCCATGATCAAGGCCGTCCTGGGCGGAACTTTTGTGCCGCCCATCCCCGCCGTGCAGTATGAAGATCTCGGTCTGAAAATCGAGGCCACCCCGTATGTGCACGCCGGCGGCGAGGTGACCCTTCACCTCAAATACGACCTTCGCTCCTTGACCGGGGTGAGCCTGAATGGCGTCCCCATCCTCTCCAACCGCTCGGTGGAACAACAAATCCGTTTGCGCGACGGCGAAACCACCGTGATGGCCGGCATTGTCTCCCAACAGGCGATCCATGCGCGCGAGGGCACGCCCGGCGCTTCCCAGGTCCTCGGGCAGCGCACCGCCACTCATGTCGAGACCGAACTGATTCTCAGCGTCACCACCCACATCGTCCGCCATCCGTTCCGGCTACTGGGAGCCTCCCGCGGGATCTACGCGGGCACAGAGGCCTATCCGAAACCGAGACCGTAGGAAAGAATTTCCATTCGGCGCGAGCCCCGACCGCTCGGGGCGAGCCTTTGCTGTAGCTGCCGTAAGTGGGGACGGGACTAGCTCGCCGGTTCCAAAACGACGATGGAACGATAGACACGCGGCACGATGGCCTGGCCGATGGCCACCAGATGCCGGCTTTGATTGAAAATGCGCAGGCGGGAGGGTTTCCAGCCTTCTCGATCCAGATCGCCAAGGCTCTCGCCAGCATGGATCATGGCCGGGTTGATTTCAAACGAAGCGCCGTGTTTGATTTTTCGCTCGACGAGGGGATTGACCATGACGTGAGGCAGGTCTGCCAACAGCTTCTCCACCGGAATCAGGCAGCGCGAGGGATCCCCCGCCAGGGCTTTCGCGCGAAGCTCCTCGATGGTCGTTGCCTGGTCGAGAGTGAATTCCCCCGAAGCAGTCCGGACAATACGGGCCAGGTGCGCCCCACAACCCAGCTTTTGCCCCAGATCGTGCGCCAGCGATCGGATGTACGTCCCCGGTGAGCACTCGATGGTAAACCGCGCCTCGCATCCAGCCGCTTCAAGCAGTCGGAATTCATAGACCTCGACCTGGACCGGCTTCAGCTCGACCGGCTTGTGTTGGCGAGCCAGTTCGAGGTCTATGAATTCCGACTGCTTGA